>JAGDWE010000002.1 GCA_023255965.1 Desulfurococcales archaeon
GGGCCAACCCCGCCAATGGAGTTAAAAGCACGGTGAATGAGGAAACGCTAACTACCCTGAGAAAAATATTTTAGGTAGTGTTCTTTAGTTTTATTTTTTATTTGTCTTGACATTCAATGGTATTTACAGACTTCGGCATGCTGCTTACGGTTTCTTGCTAATTAGTATCTCTATAGTTGATACTCTAGTCTGTCTAGCGTTCTGAGCAGTTACTACCTGACTTCCTATCTTAATGTCCTTAACTACCACTTTATCTGGCAGGAATCTACTCCTAACTATTTCAACAGCATCAACCGCTTTACTGATAGCCCTACCCCTAGCCTTTATTACTACTTCATCAACGCCTTGATTTAGTAGCGTTAGAGTCGCTAGTACATAGTTCATCACTGGTTTCTTGCCAACCAATACTACGTTACTTGATATAGGACCTGACTGGGACATATCGGATACCCTCTCCTTTACTAGTTGTGTTTCACACATGACTTTACGAATGAGTTTATAAATTTTTACCTCAACTATAATGGCTTGTAAGCTCGTACCCTGCGGCGTATTTGATGGTGGTTTGCCTCAGTGAATTAATGTAGGGCCTATAGCTCGAGGGATCCGGTGGAGGAGCTCTAGCCCTCAACCGCCCTCTAAACAAAGCATTTAAATCAGAGTAGATATAGGGAGCATCCGCTATCAAGGACAGGGGGTCGGCACGTCAGCCATCATGGAGTAGCAGAACTACTAATTACGGATCAAAACATGCTCTCATGGGCATGACGATGAAAATGTTCTCTGTTCTCATTTCATTTAATAATTTATAAATACCTGAAATCAGTGTATTACTGTGATTTAGAATGGATATCTCAATGGTTCATGGATATGTAGAGTATGAAGGCATAGTAAGGGGCATAGAGAAATCTTTGATACCTCAAGTGTATATAGTAAGTATTGAAAATCCCGATGCTAAGACTTTATTTGATATACATAAGTCATTAATGGTATTTAAATTAAATGACTTGGTTAAAGTTACAATATCGAAGGTTAAACCGCAATATAGAGAAGGAGTGGACTTGGTGATGAGCGGGTACGTTATAAGTAAGAAATCCGTTAGTAAGGAACTATATAAAATATTAATATCCTTGTGGGGATTTCTATTAATCATTGAGACGAAAAATAAGGATCTCTTCAAGTTTTTAAACTATATGGATGAGGTTTACTTTAAACTTGAGGTATTAAAGCAATGAATACCTTGAAATAATGTTGCCGATGCTATGCATCCTATTCCTAATTACCTTAATTGCCGCACTCGCTACTGAGCCTTGCTTAAAATCCTCATAAACGTTATATATCCTGTGTGGCCTACCATTCTCGTTTTCGGCCTTAAGGCATCCCTCTTAACCTCGTAGTCCCTAAGCAGTACTTCATAAACTCTCAAATCAATAGCTATCCTTGAGTCAAGCGCGTACGTAATTAACTTCATTACTTGATTAAGTGTAGGGATAAATGCGATGACCGGTGACGTAGGTTTTAATGCCTTAGATAATGATTCTAAGGCGTTCCACGGATCAGGAATATCAAGAACCGCTGAATCAGCATCTGAATCCTCTATCTCATATCTAATGTCCTTATTCCTGAAGGTTACCCTTCTCTCAAGGCCTAACATCCTTAAATTACTTAATGCAACTTCAATATTCCTCTCATTTATTTCATATGCGTAGACATGGCCCTCGTCACCAACATACCTAGCTATAGATGCGGTTAGAAAGCCGCTGCCAACACCGCCTTCAATCACCCTACTTCCAGGACCTACATCAAGCAATACTATGATTAATCCTAAATCCTTGGGATATAGTACCTGTGTAACCCTCTTAAAGCCCTTATAAAGGTAATCTAATAGTAAGGGCCTTAGCAAGAAAGCGCTTGAGCCGGTACTCAATCTAACTTCATCGCCATATCGCTTACCGATCACTTCATCCAGTTCTAAAGTTCCCTTATCGCTGGAGAACCTACCAGCCCTCCTAACCCTCACCAACTTTGATCTCCTCTCATCGATATATATTAGGACGTGAGAACCGTCCTCTAAGGCTCGGCTCTGACATCGCTCCTCACTACTCAGTAATACCAGCCCTCCTCACAGCCTAATTAAGGAGTTCCTATACATCTTAAAAACTTAATCTGGGCTCCCTCTACCCTGAAGGGCAAGGCCTTCAGTTGTAAATATCTCCATTAAGTTATTGAATCTTAATTACTTTAATATTATTGAATTCACTTAACTGCTTTGAGTTTCTCCTACCATATTTTAACTCGTCCTGACCTCCTCCCCGCCCTGAAGGGGCTTTCAGCTGTAATCACAGTCGAGGAAGGCAGATAGAAAACATAATTACTTAATTTACCTTAGGAAATAGAAAATAATAATTAAAAACGTCATAAGCATTATTAATTTTTTAAAGTATTTAGAAAGCATCTAAAATCGATTACGGCTTTATACCTTAAATCCGGCCTGCCTTAACCTGTTTAGTAGAAGTCGCTCCTCGTCAGGGAATACCCATCTAATCCTATCCTTAATGGCGTTGATGTTCACCTTCAAATCACCCTTCCTTACTATATCCGATATTATATTTAGGTCCTCCAAATCATGTTCCCTGCCAGCGCGGGCCTTAAGGACTATATAGTCCTCCAACGTTATGTGGCGTACCTTAATATCAAGTAGTTTAAACTCCCTAGACGACTTAATAACTTCATTAGGTATATAGAAATCCAATACATTTTCATGTAACTCTACAACTACTTCGTCACCATTAAACATACAATAAAGTGCCGGCGTACCCCACCCACTTTGGGATAACTCACACCCTAACCTAGCTGCAATACTCCTAACTAGATCTTCATTACTATACGGGCTAAAGTTAACTACGAAGATATCTAAGTCGTCTTCAAATTCATCTAGATTTAGGTAAATCATCAGAACAGTGCTACCTATTATTACGCCATCAACCCCGGACTCTTTAAGCCTTACTAGAACATCCCTTAAAACTCTCCTGCTGTATGTCAAGTCATCACCACATACAATAGCTTTAAAGATTATTATATGTTCACTTCATCATGTGCCGACGGCTCCCCACCATGAATGGCGAGAGTTCCTCCATCTCTAGGCTGTAACCAAGTTCGTGATTGCTGGGCTTCTTTTGCTTGGCGGCTCCTTTTAATGCTATGAGCTCAGCTCATCCTAGGTCCATGGGAAGAAGGGCTTGTAAGCCGTCCTTGGTGGGCCCTGGGCGCTCGAGGAGGGCTCCCGCAGATGCCCAGGGCCGCGATGACCCGAGGGCGTAATCAATGAACGTAAAGCTAATCAACGACCGCTCCCAGGTGAGCGGCTTTCGGTGAATGATTAATAATTATAGTTTAAAAGCTTAAGTAGAGTATATTCTACGGGGCCGGGGTGGCCGAGCGGCCTAAGGCGGCGGGCTGCAGTGGACCGCGCTAGAGACCCGTTTATTCGCGGGTTCGAATCCCGCCCCCGGCTCCAGTCATTCAAAATGTTAAACCAAACCTTCCACTTAACCATCATTTAATGTAATGGAAAAGCTTTAACCGTTCACCAGGGAGTGGTAGTTTAAGGCATTTTAGGTCAATTTAGCTTACTACCCTTGGGCTTCTTACTGTAGGACCTGGGAGTTCTGGTCTCATAGCGACCCATATTAACTGATGTCGCCGCTTGTCTCATCACCTCCTATCTAGCATGCTGACCCGCCCTTCGGGTGCCTGCCTCCCTCAAGCGAATCAACTGCCTCACAGGCTCTTCCCTCGCAACTGCTCATCGAGTTCATTGTGGGAGCCCCAACGAATTCGTTCATCAAAATTATATGCCTTAGCTTTCACATTAAAAGGGCTAGTTGATATCGAGAGACATAAGCCATTATGAAATGAATCGGTTTCAAGTAAGCAACGTTATCCCAACGGCAGCAAATATGAGTGGGGCTATGAAGGGCGCTATGATTATTTTGAGGAGCAATGGATATGAGTCGAGAATTTTGCCATGGATTTTACCTCCATCCAACTACGTTAATTGAGGATGTATCATAAAAATTCCACCCTAGTATCAGGTAAATCCAAGTTAATTAAAGACGTATCACCAGATAAGTATATTGAACCTTTAATCATTAATAACGTGCCTATTTCTATTTCCGTATATCTAATCCTATGTGTGAGTAAAGTCGTATTCTGGAAGTTATATATATGATTGGTTGATTTAATAACTTCACAGACGTAGGTAGTTGGTGTAATATATGGGAAGTCTGTATCAACTACCTTTACTACTAAGTCATTGTTAGGTATAACCACGTAGTCGGTTAAAATCGGGTTTCTGTCGCATCTAACCAGCCTTAAAGTATATCTATAGCCCTTAAATACACCTTGAAGGTTTCTCTTTCTCATAAGGTTAACTAACTTAAGGTCGCTACCCTCAGACACCTCTATGAACTCCTTTAAAGCCTCACCCTCGCTCATAGGCTTTAAGATACCTTCAAGCCTAAGTCTACGTATTAATTCATAACACCTAACATGGTTGCTGTAGACGACTATATCTATGTCCGAGGAGCTCTCGTTAAAGTATCCACCAGCTAATGAGCCGCTAAAACCTGCTAGACAATTACAGCCGCTGATGACTAACTCAAGGAGCTCTACCGATGCTCTAACCAAATTACCCTTTAAGTTCCTTAACCTATTTATAACGGTTAACGGGTTAATGACCTCAGCTACATCCTTCAACGGAACTATGGGGACCTCCCTGCCTAACTCAGGTAAGTACTTAATGTAATGTCTATAATACCTTGAAACAACTTTGAGGGAGTCATTCAATCTCTTAGCTTTAATGCCATCAACGAATCTAGGCAGCGCTACATAGCCATCGTCTGGGTGGTAACATCCTTTAACAGTCCAAATACTTCCGTCGATATGCCTTATTAAATAGCCCTCTAAGGCCTCACAGTACTTCATGGTTAAATTACCTAAGGACCTTTAGCGCATTATCCCTAGTCAACTTAATGGCATCGAAATGACTTAAGCCTGAGGTTATTAATGCATGGTAGACCTTCTTAACTGTAAGGGGGTCTGATGGATCGCGTCCGCAGTCGCTGTTCACCAATCCCTTATCAATTAATTCAGGGTACTTACTTATTATATCTATCAAATCGGCTATGCCTAACTTACCCTGCTGAACAGTTAAACCAACGTACGTACCTAGTCCTAGGAATTCATTAATTAGATCCCGAGACGCATGATCGACCACAACTTTATCTGGATGAACTGGGCTGTTGCGTAGGACCTCACTTAGTTTCCTTATAATCGGTTCCTTGTCCTTACGAGGGGTGTGAATAACTACCAGTTTATCTAATTCGCTAGATACCTTAAGTATTCTAGAGAGCGTCTCAACTTCAACTTCACTACCTACTTCAAGCCCTACTTCACCAACTAAATCAGCCCTACTTAGCCATAGTTCCAGCGAATCCATCAGCTCATTTAATCCTTCGTCAGGTATATTCCTGGGGTGTACACCTAAGCCTATATAGGCCTTAATACCTACCGATCTAAGCCTATCCGGCTCAACGTTGACTAACCAATTAAATAAATCGAGTAAGGTCTTATGAGATGAAGGCCTTACAGGTATATACGCTAAAATAGCTACAGCCTCTACGCCTTCAGAGCTCAATAACTCTAATGTCGCGTAATTACTTAGGTGGTGATGTGTATGCGGATCCACGAACACTAATATCACCTTAGTAATAGTATTTTCGGGGGGTAATTAAGTGTGTGAGCACGTATTTATAGTTTTAATTGCATTACTGCCCCCGGCAATGGTAATTATAGAGTACATGAGCTTTACAAAGGCAGTTAAGTCGTCATCTAAGTGTACTAACTTAAATTACTTATCGAATATCGTTAGATACGATTTAGCTGAGGTAATAGATTACATACTGGGGACGTCAGTAGATTTAAGGATTTCGTTTAAGGAAGGTAGGTCGCTCTCTTACCGTTTACCCCTAACTAGACCTACGGTGGTAATTAACCTCGAGCTCCTTAAGCCTAGCTCACTAGCAAGGAATATCTTGTTGCTTCACTTAATTCATGAACTATGTCATATTAAGAGAAGGTCATCTATTAGGGTGCTAATCCATAAATTGATACTACTCCCTACACTACTTTACCTAGCTGAGGTATTCCTGAACAACGCTATGTACCTGCTTATCATCGTCTTATCCACCTACGCGGTCTTAAAGCTGCTCAATCTAGTTGATGAAATAAAGACGGATGAGTGCGTAGTTAGGTATTTAGGTCATGAATTTACGTTGGACATATATAAGAACTTAAGTAGTAAGCGTTCGTTAGAGGTTATTAAGGAGTTCCTGAAATGTAGGGTGCCAGTGGAATTAAGGGTTAAGTACTTAATGGGTCAACGATGATCTCTAAGGTTCTATTATGGCTGTTTTCCTTCAATTGCCCTTCGCAGTCTTGAGGAAGTCGTATTCTGATAAATTAGGTGGTATGGAGCCCTCCTTAACTAAGGCAAAAGCGTATGCGATGATCGTCGCAGAGGATTAAGATCAAATACTATAAACTTTCACGAACCTCAAAAACAGTCCGTACTGACGGAGGCGGTAGGGAGGAAGTCAGTAATGGATAGATGATTGGGTGCTGGGTATTAAGGGACGTAGGAGTTTGTGGATCATACCTCTATAGAGAGATAGCTTTAGAATCTACCTTTAGATAGTATCCTTAATGCTATTACCAGTTGATGCCATACTGGGGCGGTTGCAGCACAACCCTTACCAAGCCTATTGTGGGAGCCTCAACGAATTCGTTCATCAAAAATTATATGTTTTATGTTTTAAGCGTTCGTATATTTAAGTTATAAGTACTTAAGACATGCTGCTTGATTGGATGCCACTACGTTAGAGAACCTACCATAGATTTTTAAGAAGTAAATCAGTAGGAGGTTAGGTGGTAAGAATATTTAAGATAAAGTTATTAGATGACGTTAGGGTTAACGGTAAAGTATTAATTGTTGGACTGCCTGGCATGGGCGGGGTAGCATACACCGTCGCTAACTACTTAATCACTTCATTGAGGTCTAAGCTGGTCGCCGAGCTCTACAGCTATAGTTACCCACCGCAGTTAGGCGTAAGTGATGGTAGGGCATATCTAATTAAGGCGTACCTGTACGAAACGCCTTCAGCGCTCCTGCTAACGGCTAATGCGCAGCCGCCAACTAATGAAGCTCAGAACGAGTTCTGTGACACCATTCTCGAATACTTAAGTAGGCGGGGACTAAGTAAAGTGATAGCTACGGCTGCATACGTTGTCAGCAGTGTTGGGAGGAATAGGAACGTATATATAGCAGGCAATGATAAGGATATATTAGAGGAATTTGTCAAATTAGGTGCCCAACCATTAAGTAGTGGAGTTATATCGGGGGTGAATGGAGCTATAGTTGGATGGGCATCATATTATGATATACCCGCTGCTGTATTACTGGCTGAAACATGGGATGCGATAGTCCAACTCGATGAAGTAGATTACCGGGCAGCTAAACACTTACTAAGCGTGATTAGTAGGTATCTTGGCGTTGAGGTAAATTTGGTGGAGTTGGACGGATTAGCTGATAACATTGAGGTAAGGGTGATGAATATGATTGCGAGGTCTATTAAGCAGCAGATGGAAGTTAAGAAAGGACCTGAGAGCGTTATGTAGGGCATCAACATGATTAGGGCTGTTGTATTCGACTTAGATGGCACGTTAATAGATAGCATCGACGCACATGCCATTTCATGGATTACAGCGTATAGGTTATTGGGTTATGGCAATGTACCCATAAGCGAGGTTAAAAAGTACATAGGGGTCAGGGGCGATCTAATTACTGAGAAGGTCCTCGGCGGAAATGCGCTAAAGGACTACGGCAAGATAAGGATTCTCAAGGATAGGGTGTTCCTAAAGTTAGCTAGGGACGGAGTTGTTTCGGTGTACCCCGATACCCATCACGTACTTAGGGTGTTAAAGGACCGTGGATTAAAACTATGCTTAGCTACATCAACTAACATACCGACACTCCTACCTATCTTAGAGCACTTTAAATTAGTTGATTTCTTCGACGCGGTAGTTGCTGGTGAGGAAGTATTAAGGAGCAAGCCGGAGCCGGATCTATTTCTGGAAGCCTTAAGGAGGGTTGGAGTAGATCCTAACGACAGTTTAGTAGTAGGCGACACGCTATATGATGTAATCCCATCCAAGAAGATAGGGGCTGTCTCAGTGCTCCTTGTTAGGCCCGGGAATGATGCATCAATGATTAGAGAGCATGCGATGCCTGACTATGTAATTAACGACTTAAGGGGACTTATAGATATAGCTTTTCGATGATTAACGTGGTCAAGCGCGTTTTAGCTCTAGATGTAAGAGCTCGCCCTCTCCTAAGTCGTATTTACTTGCCTCGGAATCAGGAAGCACAAGTTTTACCTGCGCCTTCCTTGATATAAGGAATTCCACGCCCTTAATATTAAGATCTCCCTCCTTAACGGTTATGGCCAGCCCTTTGAAGCAGTTGCTAAAGCCCGTAACTAAGTTAAGCAGGTTAGTCCTACTATATAGCCATTCATTGAAGCTAACGTAGAAGTCAGGGATCACTAGCGAGTACCACTTGCCATTTCTCTTAATATAACCTATATAAGTTGATGCGATCGCTACCTTCTCATTCACATAGGGTTTACTGGCAATGTGTATGTAGCCTACGTAATCTAATCCTAGACCTAGTTGTCCGTTAATCAGTCCTATGCTACCTTTAGAGGTCCTACAAAGCACACCTAATGCTAAGGGATTATCAGTACTACACAGTATGAAGTTCCTACGTACTTCATTAATCCTTACGATTAATGATCTGCCGGCTATTAGTTCTTGAGCTATGCTCGTATCATTAAATAGCTCATAATTAAACATTAGCTTAACGGCTTTTGAGGGCCTTAATGAGGAATCCCTACATATCTCTAAGTGGATATGTGGGATGTGGTGGTATGAGAGGTAATTGCTTCTCAAGTACCTGCCGATAGAGTCACCTACATTTACCCGTTCTCCAATACTCACTGCGGGAATTACATGCATCAACTTAGCCATGAATTTACCGTCCTTCAATTTCATCGCAATTACGTAGTCGGTTGAGCTATATCCCCCTAAGGGTGCCTCGATTTTCTGAATGCGTTCTACACAACCTGATATAGGTGATAGTGCATCCTCACCGAACTCAGTAGAGTTTGAGATGTCCACAGCCGCCCCATTAATGTGGGGTGTGTATGGGCTTGAGAAAAAGCTTGCATATCCCTTTATGTGCATGTAGATGTCTATATCCCCAACATATGCTAACTTAATGAACTCCATCAAGTCCCTAGATAATTTAATTAAATCCCCTATAAACTGCTTTAAACCTTAATATCCCTATCAGGCAATCACTGTCGGTGGTTGTAGGTGAAGGTGTTAATAATATCAGATATTCATGGGAATAGCGATGCGTTAAACGCGGTAATTAACTCATGTGGTGACTGGGACTACCTCTGGGTCTTGGGAGATCTGGTTGATTACGGACCTGAACCACATGTAGTTGTAGATGTAATTAAGGAGCTAAGGCCGGACGTGATAGTAATGGGTAACCACGATCACGCGGTGGCCTTCAATACTGATTGTAAGTGTGCCCCGGAATTACATGAGTTAAGCGAGTACACTAGGAATGAAATCTCATATAGGCTCTTAAGCAGGGATCAAATAACTTGGTTGAGTACCTTACCTATGGTGTACAGCGGCTTATACGATAATTTAAGGGTTTACGTAGTTCATGGATCCCCTAGAAATCCTCTCTACGGCTACTTAAAACCTACCTTACCATTGAGCGAATTAAGGCTATCGTTAACAGCCAGCATAGTCGCAGTAAGCCCTAAGCCGATAGATGTAGATTTGGTGGTCACCGGCCATACGCACATCCCAATGGACATTAAGATTAACTCTATGAGGGTATTAAATCCAGGGAGCGTAGGTCAACCACGTGACGGCGATCCAAGGGCGTCCTACATGGTGGTCGACTTAAATAACCTTGAAGTGGAATTACGTAGGGCTAAATACGATATTAATAAGGTGATTAGCAAGTTAAGGTCATTAAATTTAGATGTCAGGTACTTCGTATGGCTGGAGAAGATATTAACCGAGGGTGGCGTGTAATGGCCTTCACTCACTAAAGTAGAGTATATTAACTCTGTTATTAACTCTATTTTAACGGAGGACGATCCTTGTCAATGCCGTTTTGTGAGGTGTATATAAGAATGCTACTTCCAGCATTAAGGGCTATTATAGCTAGGGAGCTTATCTCATCATACGGATATACTCAATGGTCTGCTGCCAAGGCCTTAGGCATTACGCAGCCATTAATTAATTACTACCTAAGCGGTAAGAGGGGTTCTAAGCTACTTAATAGCCTAGCTAAACATGAAGACGTTGTAAAGTACGTTAAGGAGATCGCTGCAACGATAGCTATTAGTGGAGCGCATGGTGAGGTATACTGCAGAATATGTAGTTACTTAAGAAATAATCAAGAGCTCCTTAAGGAACTAGGTATTAACTACCTTATGTACAGTAAATGTGGGTGATTGGTGTCTATCCTTGGCTTTAAACGTTAATGTGATTAGGGAGGACTTCCCGCTCATCAAGGACAGGAAGATCGTATACCTAGATAATGCGGCGACGACTCAGAAGCCGATTCAGGTGATTAATGCTATAAGTAATTACTATATGAAGTTTAACGCGAATATCCACAGAGGTCTTTACGAATTAAGCCAGGAAGCTAGCAAGTTATATGAGGAAGCGCATGGGGTTGTAGCTAAATTCATTAACGCAGGTAGCTGGGAGGAGGTAGTATTTACTAGGAATGCAACTGAAGGTATCAACATATTAGCTCAGGCACTCGTTAATAGGTACCTTAAACCTGGCGATGAGGTAGTGATAAGCATTATGGAGCACCACAGCAATATGTTGCCGTGGATCAGGCTATCAGAGACCTATGGAGTAAAGGTCAAGGTGGTTGGAATCGATTCGGATGGGCTATTAGACTATGATGAATTATCAAACGTCCTAACACCTAGGACTAAAGTAGTTAGCATCACCCATGCATCAAACGTCCTAGGGACGTTAAATGACGTAAGGAGGATAGCTAAATTAGGGCATGAAGTTGATGCCTTAGTAGTTGTTGATGGAGCTCAATCTGTTCCCCACCTACCAGTAAATGTTAGGGAATTAGATGTAGACTTCATGGTATTCAGTGGGCATAAGATGTTAGGTCCTACCGGAATAGGTGTTTTATGGGGGCGTAAGGACCTACTTGAGGACTTACCTCCAGTGCTTCAAGGGGGAGACATGATTAAATACGTAGGTATAGAGGTCAAGGGAGGGGTCCTAATTAATCATAGGATAATATACAACGACTTGCCATGGAAGTTTGAGGCAGGAACCCCTAATATCGCTGGTGGTATAGGACTTGCTGAGGCTGTTAACTATCTAATTAGATTAGGAATGGAGGAGGTGAGAGCTCACGAAGTCGAATTAACGAGGTATGCCCTACGTAGATTAGATGAGACACTTAAGGATGATATCAAGATATTAGGGCCTAAGCACCCCGAGTTAAGGAGCGGCTTGATCTCTATAGCGTTTAAGGGGATTAATCCACATGTGGTAGCTTCCTTAATGTCCACTAAGAATATAGCGGTTAGATCGGGCTATCACTGTGCTCAACCGCTACATGAGTATTTAGGGGTTTATGACGGGACTCTACGTGCAAGCTTCTACATATATAACGATGTAGACGATATCAACGCCTTTATTAGCTCACTAGAGGAGGTAATTAACGTTCTCAGTAAGTAAAGCTACTTAATTAATTAGTTGGATTTAATTTAATTAACTTAGGAATTGCCTAGTTATTAGGGTGTTGGCATTGAAGGTAATCGATCTAAGGTTTAAGGAGCCTGGGTGTACTGGGCACCCTGTTGTTAGGTTAAATAATCGATTAAGGGAGCTCAACGAGGATAGGGTGTTGATTAGATTTAATTTAGAGGACATACCTTTGAAGGCATTAGAACTGCTGATAGGTAGGTATGGGTATAGGGTGGATGAGGTAAGGAACGTTAATGACTACGTAGAGGTCGTGGCCATTAAAGCGTAATTTGTATTCTATATAATTAAAGATATTGAGTCCAGTACCCTCGGGGTGTATACCTCGATATCATCTGGTAATTCCCTCTTCAGCTTCAGCTTATTTACTTCAGCCGCTAATCTCCTTATGTTTTCTGGTTCACCGTGATTTAATATCAACCTCTTAGGCTTAAGTCCAGCCGATATTAAGTTCTTCAGGTACTTAAGTAACTGCTTGTTGTCTGAATGCCCTGAGAATCCATCTATCGAGTATACCTCCATATTTATCTTAACCACCTCAATCCTATCTTCAACAACCATGTGAACCTCCCTAGCGCCGTTCTTAACCTTCCTACCTAAGGTTCCCTCGACCTGATAGTTAACGAATACCAGCGAGTTCTTAGGGTCCGGGGCCATAAGCCTGAAGTACTCGACGGCAGGCCCTCCGGTCAGCATACCTGATGTAGCCATAATTATCGAAGGCTCTTTAGACTCAACTATTTCATGTACAGCGCTCCTACCTTGCAGTATCTTAAAGGCCTCGTACATGAATGGATTAATTCCAGCGTATATCTTCTCCCTTAACTCCTTAGACAGCAATTCAGGGTAGGCAGTATGTATAGCTGTTACCTCATTAATCATTCCCTCAATATACACCGGGACCTTTGGTAGACGGCCTGACTCCATGGCGTCGGCGATGATTACCATTACCTCCTGCGCCCTACCTACGGATAAGGTAGGTATTAATACCTTACCGCCCCTCTCAACAGTCCTCTTAATTATCTCGATGAACTTGGCTTCAGCTTCTTCCCTAGACGGCTGATCTACGCCGCCGTAGGTGCTCTCCATAATTAATGCATCAACTCTTGGAAAGACATCATTAGCTTTATTAAGAAGCCTTGTCTTACCATACTTAAAGTCGCTTGTGTAGATTATGTTGTAAAGCCCATTACCTATATGTAGATGAGCTATCGCTGATCCAAGAATGTGTCCAGCATCGTATAGCGTTAGCCTGATGTCGGGGGCTATGTCGGTCACCTCATTATACTTAAGCGGTATCGTATGTAGCAGTGCCCTATGTACGTGCTTCAGGTCAAATAGTAGGGGCTCCCCCTCACGTCTAGAGATATCAAGTAAGTCGAGCTGTAGTAATACCATTAAATCCCTCGTGGCTTCAGTAGCATAGACAGGCCCCTCATAACCATACTTAAATAGGAATGGCACTAAACCACAATGATCTAAATGAGCGTGAGTTACTACAATAGCATCTATCTCCTCAGGCTTAATGCCTAGGGCATCTAGCCTAGGTATCGCTGAGGTAGGATTAGGTGCGTTCGGATTAAAGCCTAGGTCGAGGAGCACCTTACTCTCACTAGTTTCAACAAGTATTGCTGACCTACCGACCTCCATGAACCCCCCTAACGCAGTCACCCTTACATATTGATCCTTAAACAGCGTATCCCTATGTATCCTCTCCCCTACAGACCTCAGCATCTTAAGCCTCTCATCACTTTCATTGATTAAGTACCTCAATGCAGCGTCTAATATCCTAGACTTAAGCGGGGATTTCCGAACGATTTTAGGCCTCCACCCAGTCTCGATGAATATCTTTTTATAGAGAGCCCTATTATTCTGGTAGAAATACTTAGGTTCTGATGCAGATATGACTACTTCGCCTAAGACCCTATCAAACTCTATATCATCATCAGATATCTTAAGCTCGGGTGGAACGGCACTTAATATATATTTAATGGCATCCTTCTCAGGCTTTCTACTGTCCTCATCAACCCTGATGACTATCCTCTTCCTTAT
Source organism: Desulfurococcales archaeon (assembly GCA_023255965.1). Lineage (GTDB taxonomy): Archaea > Thermoproteota > Thermoprotei_A > Sulfolobales > NBVN01 > JAGDWE01. The sequence continues at coordinate 14,008 of JAGDWE010000002.1, forward strand.
AGTCTTGGCTATGTTCTTTACTATGTCCTCCCTCTCAACTATGAAGTTAACGTTTCTAACGTAAACGGCTATCTCAGGGCCTTCGAACTCTATCTTAGTTACCTGCGCCTCCTTAGGCATCTGATTTAAAATCTCTGAGACAATCAACTGCCTAGTGCCTGCCATCTAGGGCGAATCACCTTAACTTAAAACTATATTCCTTATAGTCCTTCTCAGTAATAACTACGGCGTCTATCGCCTCACCAGTGAACACGTCCCTCATTATCGAAGCTGACACCGCCTTAACGGCTAAGTTCAGCGCCTCATCAATCGACATATCACGCCTGTGGTTACTCTCTATTATACCTATAGCTACTGGGGATCCTGAACCAGTTGCCGCGTACTCCTCCTCAACTACGTCCCCGAATAATTCAATAGCATATAATCTAGGCCTGTCGTCATAACCGCCTAACAGCAGTTGAACTATATATGGGAAGTACTTAGACGAATTAAGCACTAGCGAAATCAATGACGCCAGAGATTTAAGGGTAGGTGGGTACCCAGTAGATACCCTATGGCTTAATACCTCCAGCCTTAGGTAATTAGCAAGCATTTGAGCATCTGCTACTAAACCAGCAATGGTCAACGCGGCTCTATCATCGATTCTAACTATCTTCTTGACCACCTTATGTGCGACGTAGGTACCGCTACTCGCCCTCTTATCCGCAGCTAGCACTACTCCTTCATTCACCACTATACCTACGGTTGTTGTTCCATGAAAACTACGCATCAACCCCATCACCTAGAACTCACTGGTATTTCACGTATTAGGGTTTATAAATGTTTTGAGCCAATTTTACGGAGATTTAACTTATGGTTCAACTATCCTTACTAATACATTACTTAGCTCTAAGTTCTTAGGGCATGTTACGTTACCTAGGACTTTGACTATCTTAACCTTCAAGGGCTTAATCACTAAGTTGGAGGAGCAGCGGCTGTGGTTAGGGCACTTTACATTATCGCAGGACATCTTACTATAGTTTACAATAGCCCCCTCAATAACTGTCCTACGACTCATAGCTACCTCTATCTCAGCCTCCTTAACATCTACCGTCACTACGTACTCGTTTATAGGGCATTTATTTAGGATGCCGTACACCTTAGTGACCTCATATATCTGCCCTACCTTAAGCTTATCTACACATACGCGTCTAAACCTACATCCTAGACATTCCTTAGACGGCCCTGTAAATACGAATCTAAAGCCCTCCCTAGCTGTTATATAGCTAATCAGCGTTATCATAAATCCGTACCTAGCTAATAACACCTGTAATCATCGCCAGCCTTTCTGCAGCCTCCCAAGTAAGACCGCTCTCACCGAGTATTGTATACCTTTCTGGCCTTATCTTATGGGCTACCGTTAATGCTTCAATAACCTTAACGTCTGGGATCCCTAATTCCTTAGCAGTTGTTGGGAGGCCTAACTTTCTAATAATCCTCCTCAACCTCCTCCAATTAATACCATGCAGGTAGCCCATCATCACGGTTCCCAGCGCTACTTGCTCCCCGTGTAGCGCCGGGTAATTAGCAACCGCATCTAATGCATGACTAAATAAGTGCTCAGAACCGCTAGCAGGTCTCGTACTCCCGGCTATGCACATAGCCACCGAACTACTTATCAACCCCTCAACAACTATCCTTACACCCTCCAATGATGCCTTAGAAATTAATTCACTAAAATTAATTACGTGCTTAGCTGAAAGCAGGGCTAGCGATGCCGCATAATCGCCGTAGTACTCGTTCTTAAGCCTCGAAGCCAACCTCCAGTCGAGTACCGCAGTAAACTTACCTATCAGATCGCCTGAGCCGGCCGTCAATAACCTCCTAGGCGCCCTACTTATTACATCTATATCGGCTATTATAGCTATAGGTGTTTGGGCCTTAACCGATACCACGCTCCCTAGCCCTCTAATGGATGAGAAAGGCGATGCTATGCCATCATGTGAGGCCGCCGTGGGCACGCTTATGAATGGGATCCTCAGGAGGTATGACACGTATTTAGCGACGTCGATCGCCTTGCCACCTCCAACGCCGATGACGAAGTTCACGTCCTTGCCGTTCACTAAATTCATTGCCTCGTTTACCGCTTCTAGATTAGATGAGTTGACGGCGGCCTCAAATACATTAAATCCATTATTGATCAGTAAGTTTATTAGATCCTCGCAAACGGCCTTCCTCACATTGGGGCCTGTAATTATTAATGATCTCCTGCCAAGTCTTAATTCATCGATTACCGATGGTAGCTCCCTAATAACACCTCTACCAACTATTATCTTCTTAGGCAACGTAATTACATGCGTATTGCTAAGCATTAACTGCACTCTAGTTTCATAGTGGGTGAGCAGTATTTATAACTTAAGCTATATTAGGTCTTAATTCCCTTAAATCGATGGCCGATCTATGGGTCAAGCAACCTTAATTGGGGGGCTGACTAACGCGGTGTTTATCTGCACTAACTCCTCGCTAATGGTATTACCCCTAACTATCTTCCTCCTCCTTTCCCCGTCCTCGGTTGGATGGAATCCGGGAGGGGATGAAAGTAGCACCACCTTCTTGCCAGGACCAGGTATTGTTGGGATCATGGGGAAGCCTGAGTTATCACTACCGCCTGTTATCTTAAGTAACTTGCCGGGTATTCCAATTATTGAGGCATCTACGGTGTCCCCTATCTTTAGCCCAACGAGCCTCCTAGCTCTATCCCCATCAACAACTACCTGAAACGCCTTAGCCCTAAATAACTCACCGTAAACCCTATTAACGCCTAACTTCTCGGCTAGTAAGTCCCTAGGTACGTAGACCTCATTACCTGATGCGTTGGGATCGACCTTAACTCTAAATGTGAATTTAACCTTCTCGTTCTTACTCCTATCCTTCCATACCCTTAAAGTAACTATGCCGTAGGGTGCTTGAAGTTTATCGAAAACCGACTTACTTACCACAATTAATGGAAAGACCTTACCACTCTTCTCCTCAGTCCCGTACTTTAAGTCACTAGAGCCTACGGCGATGACTGGTACTACCCTAGCCTTACCTGCATCGGGGTCTGAAACCACCACCTTAAACTCTACCACCTTACCACCCCATCCTAATATCTATAACCCCTTACATTCACTAGATTTTAAATCTTAACATGCTGTAGCACGTTAAATCACATAAG
>JAGDWE010000028.1 GCA_023255965.1 Desulfurococcales archaeon
GCACTTCATGGGATCCCCTCGAGCCAAACGCCATGGAGCTCCCATCTGAGGATCCCTCACCGCATGGCGGGTCACAGAGATGCGCTTGCATAGCTTCTCCTCTCACCAAGCATTCGTATGCGAGCGAAAGCATTCAAGTTTATCTCTAAATAGGAAACAGACTTCATTTCGCCATAAATGATGGGGCTTTCGGTCGTAAAATATCTTTTCTCAGTAATAAATGGCCGTTCATAGGCCTTCATATTCTTTGGCGTTTAGCTCTTATTACAACTTAAAGTTTGCCCTTTAAGGCGAGGGGATCAATTATGTTAAACGACCTGTGGAGAAGCTTGTACTGACCCCTTTATGATATCTATTAATTCCTTCCCCTTATTTAAACCTATGCTGATCGCCTTCATCAACTCCTCCTCGGTAAAGTAGCCGGGACCTGACTTCTGAAGGCCAGCTATTAAACCGTCGTCGGTGACTGAGACGATTAACTTAGCGTCCATTAAGCTCTCCTCTTCTAAGTCGGGATCCACTAATAGGTGCTCACCTATCTTAGCCACAGTGACGGTTGTAACATACTTATTAATGCTCAGCTGTGACGTCCTAACGGTTTTATCTATAACTACTTCATTATTTTCCTTAATTTCCGCTTTAGGTACCTTAGTGGTTGATAGTGCGGCTAGAACCCCCATCGATGACGCATCTATTAAGTTCCCGTCATGATCCAATACATATATATCAACCCACAGATTCCAAACCCTCTTGCCGGGAATCAATGCCAACTTACTTAAATCAACAGCCCTGGACTCTCTAATACCCCTATCAATCACCCTAGCTAGCTCTATAGCGTTCTCATCGGGAGGGCCTGGTTCGAATATAGGTGATGCTGTGGGCATGAATTCGGCATTAATTATTAAGTTTCCATCATTAGGGGTGTCAGGATATGGTGTTCCAACCTCTAACTTAATGCCTACTAATACCTGAGTGTTGCCTAACTTAACTAGGGCCGAGCCATCGGCATTAGGTATATAATCGGTTATAATGCTTATAGGTCTATACTCATCTAATCTCCTACCATTTAATCTTACCCCCCTACCTAATATAGCTAGTAGCGTCTCAAGCTTTAGTTTAGGTACCAGGTATTCAGTTGTCGGCGTAAACGACATACCTTCAGTCCTCAACCTTAACTGTTAAGTACTTCCTCTTAAGCGTTTCCTTCTGAATTTCGTAAATTTGTTTAATACCTGCCTTAGCTAAGTTGAGTGCTTGAATGAATTCCTCGGATGTCAGTACTCCGTTAAGCTGAAGTAGAGTTATACGCCCTAACGCAGGAGCCATAGCTACAGGCATATCAGCTGATCCATACATGTCTTCGATTTCATCTATATCTAATACCAAGTAACCATCCACCTTACCCACAGCAACGCTAGCAACTAAATCCTTCATCGGTATGCCCGCATCAGCAAGAGCTAATGAGGCAGCTGTAATACTCGCAGTCCTAGTACCGCCATCGGCGTTTATTACTTCAATGAATATATCTATAGATGTGCGTGGATACAGCTCTGAAAGTATTACCGGCTCCAATGCCTCTCTGATAACCTTAGATAGTTCTATTTCCCTCCTAGTGGGTGCTGGACTCTTACGTTCGTGTGTTGAAAAGGATGCCATATGGTACCTACATCTAATAGTAGCTCTATTAGGTAATGCCATAAACTTCATTTGAGGTTCTCTAGGACCGTAAACGGCAGCTATAACTTTAGTCTTACCGTACTCGACTAATGCTGACCCATTAGCGCTTTTAAGTATGCCTACCTCCATCTTAATAGTCCTTAATTCATCTAATTTCCTCCCATCATGTCTTAATCCGTTGTCAATGAGCTTCACTTTACCTTTACTCATGAGAGTAAACCTCTCCTAACTTTCTCCTTAATAATAAATTCCTTTACCCTATCCGTTAAGCCTGGTATATGTGCCTCCCTCTCTATTTTTCTTATAGCTAAAATAACTATTTCCTCTAAATCCTTATTAGGACAATTATCAACTAAGATCCTCCCATTCTGAGTAACCGTGATTTCACATTTACATTCGGCTATAAGTAGTTGAAGCATAGATCCTTTCTTACCAATAACCCTAGGCACCTTAGCCGGATTAATTTCAATCAAGTAGCCCTTGCTTACCTTGCCGAAGCCCTTGCCCTTAGTAGTTAATATAGGGGCCCTACCCCTCCCTACAACCTCGACCTTAGCCAGAACTACATCACCTATATTTAGGTAATCTGATATCATATCCCGGCCAGGGTTTAAAGGCCTGTTTAAGAAGTCTGAAGCATATAGTAATGCAGGGTATGGAGCCCTTATATCTACCTCCCAAGAAGTTATGCCAATAGATGAAATTACGCCAATTACTACATCACCCACCTTAGGGTAGTAATAACCCTCTAACGGGATTACTGAGATCTTCTCATTCTCAATATTGACCAAACCTACAACGGCTGAGAAGAACTTACCGTCAATGGAATATATAGTTACAGGTGTTGCTACAGTTAACTTACCCTCACCAAGTAGCTGACCTGGAGTAACTATCTCTCTATTTTGGATGAATAATGTGAAACTCACTTACACCACCTTAATGTTTACCTCAGCCATCCCCCTAGTTAACGAGTTAATTTTATCTAGGACCTCACCCTGCATCCCGGCCGGTATCTCCAACTCAATAATTAACCCTCCATCCCCTAACCACTGCTGATTCTTAACTTCCCCTAGTTTTCTAATGTCATTATATATTTTCTTAGAGTATTCTGGGGATACTTTAACCGTTATTAATGCCCTTGCTATCTTGATCGGTAAGTATTTAGCTATCTCCTTAACTATATTCAATGCTTGCTCCTCAACACCTTTATAGAGGTCTACACTTACCTTAGCTTCCTCCATAGCTCTTTCAATTCTCTGCGAAGGTATTGGCGTCTTAGTCCTCGGATCAATAGCCGACTTAGCTATATACGTAATTATCTGGCGTCTTTTAGCCTCTAATAAAGCCCTCCTCTGCTCCGTAGTTAATTGCAACTCACCCTTCTTTACTATTTCAGCTGAAATAGCCTTTACATCATCAGTTCCGAAGACCTTCCTAAGTTCCTCGGGCGATGCCTTCAAGCCCTTCCTGACATCCTTATATACGAAGTTACTAACCAAGAAATCATTAACATCGATTTTTTTATCTCCTTCCTTGAATTTTAAAGCTAGATCAGGTTTTACTAGGATCTCGAAATGATGGCCCTTAACCTCATATCTAGCTACTACATACTCTCTAGAACTCATTTATTTACACCAGCTTCGACAATGAGATTAGCGACTTCCTCAATGTTAACCTTCCTAAATAACTTCTCATCTAAAGTAATATAACCTAACTCAACAAGTTCTGGAGCTAGAGGACCTTCAGATGCGCTTCTTAATGCCTTTAATCCAAGGATAATCGTCTCCTTAATACTAAGTCCTTCCCTATGATTCTTCTCAAGGTACTCCATTACCTGCTGCTCGCCGGCCCCCATAGCTATAGCGAGGTAACTAAAGTAGTATCCATTAGTCTCAGTCTTGAAGAGGTTAACCCCCCTCCTATCAACACCTAAGAATAATAATGATACGCCGAATGGTCTTACGCCAGCATGTTGCGTATATAGTTGCTTAATATCACAGACGCCTCTAACCAATAACTCTACGTCTATTGGTTCATCATATATAAACCTGTGGTTAAACGCTAACCTCCTAGCATAATCTATAAGGATCCTCCCGTCCGCTGCTAGCCCAGCGAAGCTAGCGCCTATATGTGTATCTATTAAAAATATCTTCTCAATGGATTTTAAATCTATTAATGGAGTTACCTTCTTCTTCTCAGCTAAGATGATGCCACCATTAGAAGACCTTATACCTATGGTTGTCCACCCCTTCCTAACGTTTTCAGCAGCGTATTCAACCTGATATAATTTACCATCCGGCGAGAACACCGTTATGGCCCTATCGTAACCCATTGCTGGTGGCCCGAAAGCCAACATCATCACCTAATACATCATGTTATTACCTCCTATTAAACTTTTAAACACCTATAGCAGACGACTCCTAAATCAACCTCAATCCTAGCGAATGAGCTGTAATTGACTACGATCATAGATAAAAACTTTATAAGTCACGCTATTAACTAAGATCTGGGGGGCCAAAGCAGCGGGGTGGGGTAGCCAGGGAGCCCGCGGGAGGTATGGGAAATACCCGCCCGCGAAGCTCATATGAGTCGTAGGCTACTCGGGGACACACCCCGGTGGGTCCATCCCGAGGTCGGTGGTTCAAAGCGGGATAACCAAGCCCTTGGTTATCCCGTGAAAGTCCACCCCCCGCTACCAATGCCCCCCGCCAAACTAATCAAATGTAAGTGATGAGTAACATGTTCAAACCAGATAAGCTGTATTTTGGCACTGCTGGGATCCCTAATAGCACACCTAAGCCATCAACCATTAATGGTATTAAGAGAATTAAAGAATTAGGTCTTAATGCGATGGAATTAGAATTTGTTAGAGGTGTTAAGTTAAGTGAGTCCATGGCATCTGAGGCCAGAAGGATTGCAAATGAGTTAAATGTCTTATTAACAGCACACGCCCCGTATTACATTAATTTAATGTCCAACGAGGAATCTAAGGTTGAAGCATCGATTAGAAGAATAATAGAATCCGCTGAGGTAGGATTTAAGGCTGGTGCGTGGTCAGTAGTATTCCATCCAGGTTATTACGGGTCTTTAAGCGGTGAGGAATGCCTAGTCAGGGTAAGGAATGCCTTAAAGAGAATAGTTAATTACCTGGTAGATAATGGCATAAAGATCTGGGTGAGACCCGAGACCATGGGGGGTCTAGCTGAGTTCGGATCTCTGGAGGAGGTCGTTGAAGTTGTATCGGGACTTGATTACACATTACCATGTATCGACTTCGCTCACTTATATGCTAGGAGTAGGGGTGAGATCAACTCATATGATAAATTTAGTAAGGTTTTAGAACGCGTTGAAAAACGTTTAGGGAGTGACGCACTTAGGAATATGCATATACATGCGTCGGGAATAGAATACGGTGAAAAAGGTGAAATAAGGCATCTGAATCTAAGTGAATCTACATTTAATTATGTTGACATGGTTAAGGCCATTAAGGACTTTAATGTATCAGGAGTAATCATAAGTGAATCGCCCAACCTAGAAGACGACGCGCTCTTGATGCTTAGTACGTATATCAATATGTAGTTGGCGATGGGCTAAGGGCTTAAAGCATTACTATACATCAAATGCAGTTGTAGAGACTGAAATCGTATCACATAAACACTTGTCAGAGAACTTAATACTTAAGCATTCCACGTCCACCGCGATCTTCGTTATATCTTTATTTAATCACTGTGACGGTTCCTAAATAATAAGTCATTTAAAGCATCAACGCCTCAGAAGCAGCTCGTAAAGTCTGAGCGCACTTACAAATTCTTCAGTACTAACCATAATATGGAGCTCATTTTCCGCTTTCAACTGCATTTAAAATTTTCTATACATAGATTAAATCTCCTAGCAACCTCACATAATTTCTCGATAGGTATGAAGGCTGTTGACCCGCGCTCGGTAACTAAGTAGGCAATCCTATCCTTAATAACTACCTTTGATTTCTCACACATTAATCAGCTCCCAACTTAAAAGCGCGTTATCTATGTGAGTCCAACTTCGTGCTTCTTTCCTTCTTTAGAAGCCTTAAGTGCTTGTATCGCGGCTGCTATACTTCCCTTACTACTTATTAGGGGGCCCCAGCGAGCTCTAAACTTTGATGGTACTAAGGGCCTTACTCTCTTCTTAATCCTTAATGGTATGTAATTAGTCTCCATTCCCTTGATTCCGAAGCTACCATCAATCATCTCGACAACTACATCCCTCTCGATTAAGCTTATTAGCACCTTCCTTAATCTATCTTCGCCAGCTAAGCCACTTAACTCCCTCCTTAGCTCCTTCCAAGAAACTGGCCTTCCCTTTCTGTTAATTATACTCAGGACTAAATTCTCTAGACTCTTATCATCAGGTGCCTGCATAACTATAACGTCGTCGTCCTCGTATATCACCTTTAAGTCGTTCTTCGATTTACTTGACACATTCCCACCAATTAAAATAATATACTATTTCAATATAAAAATTTAAATGTTTATGAAGCATCAGCAATTAGCAACTACACTATATATAAATTTGGTGACATAAATTACTGAAGTTGATACTCTCTACGAAGTTGCTTCGCTTTTAATGACTTATCATATTGCTTGACGTCGAGATACTTAATCCTTTTAGGCTATTAGAGCGTGCCGGTATAGCAGAATCCGTATTTTCTAAATCAAGATTCGATAAAGATACTACTACGAACCTAGCGAATTAGATGGAGAGTGACGAAACCAGCATGGACCACTATGGAATCTAGCTCATGATATATTACTATAATCCTCTAGCCATCAAGTAGGCATCTTCCCCATCTAAGTAATAATGCCTTAATACTTTGATTTTCTTAAATCCTAACCCCTCATAAAGTCTTATGGCTGGCGTATTACTAACTCTAACCTCAAGATATACTTCCTCAACCCCATAGTGATTCTTAAGCCTATCCATGGATTCTAACATTAGCTTCATGCCTATGCCCCTCCTTCGATAATCCGGGAGAACAGCTATACTGACTACGTGACCCAACTTTAATAACTTTCTGTTTATGAAGCCTAACCCAGTCTCAACTCTACACATCACATAGCCAACTACCTTACCATTTATCTCAGCAACGAGGAATGCCTTACCCCAGGCATTTAAGTGATCTAACCAGAAATCGTATGGGTAGTGCTCTGGTAGGCATAGTAGGTTAATTTCAATAACATCCTTCAACTCCTCCTTCCTAACCTCCCTTATCGCTATATCATTCATGCCCATAATAATCACATACATAATCAAATTACTATAATATTTTTAAAAATTAATTAAAGATTAAGAATAGGGTCATAAACGCTTGAGTACCATCCAAGCCGTGAAATCCTAGGCATGACATCTAATGCGTTAAGCGGTAAGAAGATAGTACTTGGCGTTACAGGTAGTGTGGCTGTGTATAAAGCTATCGATCTAGCCAGAGAATTGCTCCGTAGGTCTGCCGAAGTATATACAGTTATGTCTATAGAGGCAGCTAACTTAGTTAGCCCTGAATTATTTAAATGGGCGACAGGTAAGGAGGTTTACATCGAATTCAAAGGCGAGGTCGGCCATGTGGCTTTAAGCAGGGAGTGTGACGCCATGGTAATCGCTCCTGCTACAGCTAATACTATAGCAAAGGTCGTTTTAGGGGTATGTGACACTCCAGTCACGCTAACAGCACTTAATTTCATGGGGCTTAAGAAGCCGGTTATAATGGTGCCGGCTATGCATTTAGCTATGTATGATGCGCCGCAGATTAGGGAAGCAATAAATAAGCTTAAATCCTATGGAGTAGTTTTTGTTGACCCAATAGTTGATGGTAAAACAGCTAAATTCCCTAATATAGAGGACATCGCACTAGCTACCGAGGTAAGTGTATTACGTGGCAAGGATCTAGGGGGATCGAAGATATTAATTACTGCAGGACCTACTAGGGAGTTCTTAGATCCAGTGAGATTTCTTTCAAATCCTAGTTCAGGCAAGATGGGTATCGCATTAGCTAAGGAGGCATACTTCAGAGGGGCTGAGGTAACGCTAATTCACGGACCCATAAACAAGGCTTTAATACCTAACTACTTAAGATCTATTCAAGTAGTTACTACTGAGGACATGCTTAATGCTGTAGTTAAGGAGGTAACTGCTCAGAGCTATGACGCGGTAATTCTGGCTGGAGCTCCCTCGGACTTTAGATTCAGGAATGTAAGTAACTTAAAGGTTGACTCAGCAATTCAATCATTAAGGGTGGAACTAGAAGCTACTCCCAAGATCGCCATAGAGGTCAGAAAGCATTTTAAGGGTTTATTAGTTGGTTTCGCGGCCGAGACCGTTAATAGCGATTTAACGCTCCTTAGGAATAAGGCGTTAAGAAAGCTGTATGAAAGAGGCTTTAATATAATTGTTGCTAATGATGTATCACGAAGTGATATCGGATTTGATAGCGACTATGATGAAGTATTAATATTATCCGATGATGGTCTAGAAAGACATGTACGAAAAACGCGTAAGGAATTAATAGCTAGGGAGCTACTTGACATAGTTAGGGACTATTTAAGGAGGTTTAAATGAGGGTCCTGATACCGCTACATGTGACCGGGTTCTGGTATGTGGTTAAGTCCTATCATCCATTATTTACTGGTTCCTTAGGGGCTGGTCTAACGTTAGATCCTCCAATAATTGCCGAACCATGGAGCAGTGAGTGTAAGGTGGTCATAAATGACGAGTGCGTCGAATTCCCCACAGTTAAATTAGCGCATAAATTAGGTGGATTTAGTAGGCACTTAACAGCATACGTTAAATCTAAGGCATCATTAGGCGAAGGATATGGCTTAAGCGCTGCTTTAACACTAGCTTACCTAGCTATAAACATATTTAATAACTCCAAGTCAACTACATGGAATAAAGTAGCATCCTTAGCCCATATAGCTGAGGTGCTTAATGAAACTGGATACGGTGATGTAATCGCTGAGGTGTATGGAGGAGGGCTAGTTATTAGGACTTCAGCTGGTCCTCCCGGGATAGGCTCTATAGACGTTATTCCATTAAGTAATTCCTTAAGGGTAATTACTATACCGCTAGGTAAGCTAACAACTACCGATATGTTCAAGAGATATAGGGATAGAATAAATGAGGTAGGCATTACCATCTACAGAAAATTCATTGAAGCTCCCAGCATCGAATCCTTCGCCCAGCTAGCCTACGAATTTAGCGTTAATGTAGGCATGCTTGACAAGGAATTAGATGAATTGTTAAGGTCTAAATTATTAAAGTACTTATCTAATGGCTGCGTACTAGGTTACTTCGTCAAAAAAAAGTTGCTATGCATTATATGTGAGGATAGTTGCGTTGCCGACGTATTTAACTCGTTAATTAAGTATTTTAACTCAGTTAAGATTTTTAATATAGCCAGACATGGTTCGCTGATGATGTGATATGGTTGAGCTATCACCTAAGCACCCTAGGTACCATTCATTACTTATCAGAGAGAAAATAGTAGATGGTTTTAGAAAGGGCCTCGTAGTTCCTGAGGGACTTATAGCTCATGGAAGGGGAGAGTGCTTTGATTACTTGATAGGTGAGGCGACCATCCCACCAGCATTAAAGGCTATTAGGGCTGCTGCAGCAGCCTTGATAACAGCTAAGCATCCAGTTATCTCAGTTAATGGTAATGCTGCCGCATTAGTACCCAAGGAGATAGTAGAGCTAGCTAAGCTAGTAAATGCTAAGTTAGAGGTTAATCTATTTCATAGGACGCGTGAGAGGCAGATACTAATAGCCGAGACGTTGAGATCCTACGGAGCTAAGGAGGTACTAGGAGTCGATGATGAGCTGATCGCTATACCCGAGGTTTTCAGTGAGAGGCGAATGGTTAGTGCTAGGGGTATATACTTAGCTGATGTAGTTCTAGTTCCTCTAGAGGATGGCGACCGAACTGAGGCTCTTAGGAGGCTCGGTAAGACCGTAATTGCCGTGGATTTAAATCCCCTATCAAGGACTTCTAGGGCAGCCTCTATATCTATAGTTGATAATATAGTTAGGGCTATGCCGAAGTTGATAAACGAGGTCAAAGACTTAAGAAGCAACTATAGTTTAGAGAAGATAAGAGAAATACTAGCCTCATACAATAATGAGGAGGTTTTAAAGGAATCTATTAGGTACATACTTAATAGACTTACTGAACTATCTAGGAGCTTAAAGTTAATCACCTACTTAAGCGTTGATTCCAGATCGACGGGCTTCTGAGTAGCGATAACATCTAAGTTGACCCCCTTAAGCTTCTTTACAGCTACGGTTAAGTACTTAATGAATAAACTAGCTTTGCCGTTGAACTCCCTAAACTCTTCACCGTACTTCTGAGTCTCTTTAAATAACTTAACTATTAATTGCGCATCATTAAATATTAAGTTCTTAATTCTCTCCTTATCGATTAAAGTTAATCGCTCCTTGGATGTTAGTTCAATCAACTCATCGATTAACTTATCTATATCAACGATATCTACTTGAATTTTAAGCAATAAAACCTCAGGATCATCACATTCGTCCTCAACATCCCTACCCTCATATACACTTAATGCTTTAGAAACAGCTGATGGGTCTTTAAACCTCCACCATCTCTGATTCGCTGATCTATAGGTCGTTTCAATTACGCCAAACTCCCTCTCAAGAATCCTAAGTAATTGATTAGGGTTATAGCTTATCCCCCTCTCCCTTAATTTGTTAGTTAATGACTTATAATCGAAGTCTCCAGGCACTTTCCTATTCATTAGTAAATTAGATTGATATATTTCATAAGCTACCTTTAGAAGCACGTATGCCTTCTCCCCATACTTGTATATTGAGTCAAGCACTATGGCCTCGCTAATACCCATAGAATCAACTTCCTTTAATAATATACTAAGAGTGATTATTTAAGAGCTACTAATAAATGCCGATTTAAGTAGTATTTATAAGCAGTATTACCTTGATTAAGCAACTTCATAAGTTATTTATTATGCCTGCGGCTACCTTATCATTAAACAGCCATGACTTGCTGTCTACTAACCTCTCTATGATTTTATCCACTATATCCGACGCCTTAGTCCTTTCATCAATATAAATCACCTCATCATCGATGAAGATCACATCCATGTTACTTCCATTAGTAATTATTAGATTAAGCCTAACATTATGATCCTCTTCAATATATTTCTTTACCTTATTAAGCTTCTTAATTATTTTTCTTGAATTCTTGGGTGTAATGCTTGCAATTAACGTTATCTCATTCATCTAATCCCAAGTCACTATTTGGTCAATGATATTATTTATATAGTTTATGCTAGCATTCACCACATATTGTGAGCTTTGCAGAGTAATTAACGAATTTAAACCTGCACGTTGCTTATCATTAATAACTCCTAATTGGGGAAACCTTTAAATACATACTACATCATGATATTTACCTCAGGATGATTATGAAGTATTTAGTGATTAGACTTCAGTCAGGCTTTACTCAAGGCTTGCTGGGACATTATTACTTAATTAAAGACGTTGATAATTTAATTGTAAGCAATGAACCGTTAATGATTAGAGTAGACCCGCTCATAGATTTCATATGGTTTGAGTCGCCGTTTAATAATTTAGATGTAATGGATTTCATGGTTAAGTGGGAAGGTTATTTACGAGTTGATGAGGAGGGTTATTATGTATTCTTCATGGAGTGCGATGATGGCTGTGTACTACAGTTAGATGATGAGGAGGTAATTAGCGGATGGAAAGAGCAACCTCCAACACTTTACTACTCTAAGCCGTTATTCCTAAGTAGAGGCTCGCATAAATTGAAGGTAAATTACTACAACGTAGGACCATTCGGATTAGTTAAGCTAGGCTGGGTTACCCCTAAGGGGCTGGTAACTACCTTACCGAGTGATAACCTCTATACAAGACGCGGTGAAGTAATTACTATTAAGGGTTTAAGGCCTGGCAGCATGATCGAGTTATGGAACAATAGATTATTAGGAAGGGCAGTTGCTGACGATTATGGAATGGCATTTATTAAGATAGATTCCGAAAGGCCTGTAGATGGATACTTCAAAATAATGTCTAACGGGGGTCTAGAGTTCCAGTCGTCTATAGTAAGGGACATTTGGGGTGGGGATATATTTGAGGTGAAGGAGCTATGAGTTTATTGACCGAAATTCGTAACTTAAAGTCCCGCTATAATAGTATACTATTAAGTACCTACCCAACATCATTGGTCCGGGATTTATAACAAGCGAGGAATCAAGCCTGCAGACACCTACATTATCATGGTAGTGGCCTGTCAATACGTACTTTATCCTACACTTTCTTATAAGGTCGAGCAATTCGATTAATCCTCCATGATACTTACCAAGAATTATATCGAGGCAGCCCTTAGGTGGCATATGCGTAATGAGCAAATCCAAACCATCGCTACATCTACCAGCTAATCTACGTATCGATTGATGAGCTCCTAAAGCTCCTACAAAACCTATTTTAAGTCCATCTATGTTCATTACTTTCCCATCATACAGAACTCCTAGAGTCCTTGCATGTTTAGTTAAGTATATGTCATCACATTCGCCAGGCACAATGACGTACTTAATTCCCACACCATCTAGTAAACCTAGGCTGAATGAGAGGTCCCCACCGAAGACGGCTAAATCTATATTTAAGTTATTAAGAATGCCAACTAATTTCTTGATGTAAGCCTCATTTCCATGTACGTCAACAACATATGCGATAATCATCTTAAACCGCTACAAGAGGGTTTTCAGCACTAGTATTAAGACCAGGTAGTGATATAAGCGTGAAGGATGTAGCTAGAGCTAATATATCAGCCACCGTTCCAGTATTTAAGTGCCTAGACCTTAACTCAGCATCTAATTTACCCGTTAATTGATAACAATCCTCTAAATAATGATAATTATTAATAAGCTTTATAATTATGCTACAGTAAGCCCTAATGTTTAATGCCGAAATAACGGAGCCGCTCTTAAATACCTCGCTGTCTACGAGTCTGCTTAAAATAAATAATTGAGTTTTATTTACAGCCCTAAATAGGTCGAAGTCCTCAGTTAATTTCCTCAGCATAAAGTAATGAGCATCTAAGGTCAATACGTAGTTATGAGTTATATCATATGCGATCAGATCCCAATAACTAGATTCCATAAGTACCTCCGACAACCTATATCTGCCCCTACTAATAACGTTGCGTAGGTCTGGAACGCTGCCAGCGTATGAGTTAGCGTAGGATGGATTAATTAATTGAAGCGCTTCGTAAAAGTCTGAGGCATCCTCATCAGATGCCCTAGATACTAAAATAGTTGATGCCCTTACAGCTAAATTATAAGGATTTATTCCGTGAGTTAATTCGTAATCCTTAAGTGCATAGACTATGGGTATGGAGAGCATTAAATACCCTAAGGAGGTATTAGTGCCTATAGCTGAATGGTTGATTAATGCTTTAACCCCTTCCTTAATCCAGTAGCCAAACCTCATCCCAGGGGACGCATCATTTAATATCAACTTAAATACGTTATAAAGTACGAAGGTTGATGCAATGAACTTATATATATTTAAATTCTTAATGGACTTAACGTAGCTAACTGTTGAGACCTTGTTAGGGGTTAGGGCCTCAAGTACGAGTCCGAGAGCTAGTGACGTAATAACGTATTCGGTAATACTGCTTTGACCGGCATCATCCATCGACTAAGCATTCACCTCATTTAATACGTAGCTAACGTATATCTTACCTACCTCACCCCTTAATGCATCACGCCACTTACTCCCTATAGCTACAAGTGCGTAGAGACCTACTATGGAGGCGCCGGCTTTTCTAACTAACTTAATGAGGGCCTGACTAGTCCTGCCACTTCTTAGCAAGTCATCAACTATTAATACCCTATCATCGGGTTCTAAAGCCTGCGACGGGATGTAAAGATTGGTTATTGAAGGCGGATCCATAGACACGTAGCTTACTTCATAGTATTTAAAAACCCCTACATCCAACCTCCGCTTAGCTACCACCAACTTAGCCCCTAATACGTCGGATGCGACTACTGCCAACGGTATGCCGTCGACCTCCACCGTCATTACTGCTGTTGGGTCTAATTTGCTGAATTCACGATAAATTTCTAATGAGAAGATCTTCAATAGATTAACGTCATATATTAGGCTAGCTATGTTAACCATTGAATTGTCAACTATGAGTATATTCCTAGAAATTAATTCCTTAATGACCTCCCCGCTAACTAACTTATCTAAGAGCTCTCTTGCTCTCTCCCTAGTAGGCAAGACCTTCATATTGATGTATCTCCATAAAGTCGGCGTAGTAAGCCCTGTTAGATCTTCAAGCTCCTTATACTTAAATACCTTCCTTAAGATCCTCAATACTTCAATAACCTGAATCCTAGGATCATGTATCATCCCCTTTAATCACCATCATTCCTTAAGAACTATCTTTAAGGATTTTATATATTTATGTTAAATTGCAAGATTGACTATTCGTCTTGAAACCGATTAATTTCTTTCCGTATTGATGTCTAATATCTACTTTTAATGAACTTGGATGGGAATACATGTGCTGCTGATGTAGCTATCACATCCCCTTAATTATAATCTAAGAGCCTCCCCCCGTAGCTAGAGGGCTGTTTCATTGTTGATAATGGAGCGTGAGGTCTACAAGCTCCGGTTCATAGAGCCGCGGGACGATGGGAGCCAGCGCCGTTTGGCTCGACGGGTACCAGAGCCCCCTGGACGAGGCGGAAGTCCCTACGCCTGATCATGGACGGACGTAAAAATGATCGAAATGAAGGCGTAGGGACAAACGGCCAGAACTCATCAATAAACCTAGAATAGAAGTTTTAATTGGTTCGTTTTCGCTAAGATTTAAAAACATCAACTCACCTAATTCCTAGGTAATGACGGCTTGAAGCTAACTGCGAACGAATCTAAAGCTAACATGATTTTAGAAATACTCTGTATTGTAGCGCTGTTAGCGTCATTAGCGCTAGGGTCTTACCTTAGGTATTATCCAGTAATCAACGCATTGAAGTACGGATATGGGCCAACGCTCTATGAAATGGACCCCTTCTTAAACTATTGGGTAACTAATCAATTATATGAAAATGGTCTTACATACTATACATCATTAACCTCAGATAATAACATCACTAAGGTATTTTGGTACCCCTGGGGGAGGGATATACCTGCTACTGAGTTACCAGCATTGCCTTACATATCTTTAATTACGTATTATCTAGCGCATTTGGCGAACCCTGGCATCTCGCTTTACGAATGGCTTGTTTACCTCCCAATCCTATTCTATATAATCAGCGTTATAGGCATTTACCTCACTATACGTGAGCTAACCGACCCTGTATCAGCTGCTATATCCTCACTAGTCGCCTCATTAATGTTTATAGATAGGCAGGTAGCTGGATTTACTGTTAAATACGGATTAGGTTTGGCATTTATATTCATCTCCGCGTATTTTCATGTAAGAGCGATTAAAAATAGCTCAAAGTACTCAGCGATCATATGCGGTATACTGCTAGGTATATCTGCCTTAAGTTGGGCTGGGTTCAACTTATTGTTAGCAGCACTATTTATTCAATATACTTTAGTTCCACTAATTAGGGGCGATATGAGGAATTACCTTATCTTATGGATCTACGAAGCCATCCCGCTAACCTTATTTATCGTTCTGACCCCATCGTATTATAATGGCTTTTACTATCTAATACATAACGCCGGCATAATGATCCCGTTAGGAACCCTAGTACTCCTATGCGGATATTTAATACATCGCATATCGTCATCAAGATATGTAAGGACTAGGAAGATACCAGTTGTAGGTAATCCTAGGCTAACGTACTTCATCATGTTAGTAGCGTTTGGCTTAATAGGTATTACGATGTTATTGACAGGCTTCGTCGGTATAGGTGGTAAGGGGTTAGTAGCGATGGGTCTTGGCCACATGGCTGGCGTTTTGACTGGGACGATAGCTCAGTATAGAAGCGCCGAACCTGCCGAATTCATTACGTGGGGTGGTACGCCATTAATTATTTCAGTCATAGGTATACCGTACATGTTTTATAGAGGGTTCATACGTAAGGACCCGATATCAATATTCATGTTTGCATTAAATGCTATAGCGATATTTGCTACAGCGAACATAGCATATTTCTTCTCGTATAGTAATCTAGTTGTTGCCATGACCTCAGGCTATGTAGTAGGATCCATCTTTATGCCTAAGGCGGTTATTTTGGGCATCAAAGGTAAGTTAAGTTGGTTTACTAGGATGTTCATGGCGATAATTACGATACTATACGTAGTAGCCGTAATCCTCCAGGGAGTTTATACATGGATGCCTGCATACAGATCGGTAGTTCCAACAATAATATCAGCTGGAACTGAATTAGGTATTAACGCACCATCATGGATAAACATGCTTAACTGGGTTAGAAATAACACGGATAAGGACGCCGTAATCGTTGCCTGGTGGGACTACGGTTACTGGATCTCGGTTCTTGGCGAGAGAGCGTCGGTTGCTGATGGATCGACATTAAATGGCAGTCAGATACACTTACTAGCTAAGGCCCTGACCAGCGATGAAGCTACAGCGGCTCAGATACTAATCAAGTACTTCATGATCCCCCCCGATAAATTGTATGTTGCCACTTACGAGTTCTTCTTGGTTGACGACTATAATAGGAGGATATACCCTGGCCCACTAGTGCTCCCTAGAAGTGATGGCAGACCTATATTCATAGGCACGGATGGAGCCAAAGCTATCTCAGCAATGTTTAGGATTGCCGGCGTGGACATAGATAAGGAGGTGAGCTCTGGTAGAGGCGATCACATTAAGATATATGGATATACCGACAGCCAACGCGGTATTACTTACTCCTACGTACTGCCCAACTGGGAATCAAGTAGGATCACTGAAGCTCTATTATATAAGATGCTACTTAATGGTGCCCGCACTATCTGGGGAACCCTAGGTTACTCGATATACGATGCATTTACGGAGGATAATACTCCCATTGAGTTAAACGTAAGTAGCATGCAACTATTTAAGCCGGCATACATAAGCGCTTCGAGGGTTACGTCGAGCATATACCTTGTTACGGTGCTCTATAAATTCAACTATGAGTCCGCAGGAGTTTTAACGGAGTTGGGTAGTTCTTAATCAATTATCGTTGAAGAGGTCCTTTACCATTTTGAGGCAAATGAGTAATTGCAAATTCCTCTTCCAATTCACTCAATGATGGTGAGGATCGTAGGATATGATAGCTGTCTATCTACATGGGTTCTGGACTCACAGCGACTCATATTAGCTGGCGTCGCCGCTCACCTCATCACTCCCCACCCTGCTCCTAGACTCGCCCTTCGGGGGTCTGCCTCCCTCAGGCGGGTCAGCGGCCTCACTGGCTCTTCCCTCGCAACTGCTCATCGAGTTCATCGTGGGGGTTCAACCAAATTATCAGAAAGA
>JAGDWE010000030.1 GCA_023255965.1 Desulfurococcales archaeon
TCTCATCATCAAGCATTCGTATGTGAGCGAAAGCATTCAAGTTTATCGCTAAATCTACAACAGCCTAAGTTAACAATCTCTTATGGTAAATGATGATTAAGTTTCATTGCATCTCCTGCCTTGCTTTCAATCCTCATACCATCGCCTATTACCCAGAAAGCACCGTCATCGCGTTTCTCAAGTTTCCATATACCTGCTTCGTGTTTAACTCTTTCAATTATCTCAGCTAATGCAGGGATGACGTCATACCTACTTACGCCTAAGACGAAAACGTAGAACACATCGTCACCTGGCTTATAACTACCTATCCTATGATATAGCTTTACAGCTATAAGCCCCCTATTCCGGTTCATTACGTCCTTTAGGATGTTCTCCATAGCCCTATACGCGTGTTCTTCATTGACTTCATACGTAAGTTCATGGACGTTAACACCATTGACGTCGCCTTTAACAAACCCTACGTAGATACCTATAGCACCTGCCTTTACAGCCTCCTTAACCTTCTTTAACTCCATTATTACATCATCTAATATGACCTTCTCGTAGTCCTTCAATAGCCTTACTTCATAATGGAAGCCGCCAGATGGTGGAGGCATCACATCAACTATGTCTCCATCATTCAATCTAGTGTTATTTAAATCAGAATCTGGGATTGACCTTAGGTTAAGTAACACTATGTAGATGCCTGAGTTAATATACTTACTGAGTGCTGGATGTAGTTCTGCTATAAAACCTAGTAACCTAGATAATGTCATACTAGGTTCGATGTTAAGTATTTCCTCATGAGTGCCGGTCAATTCCCTAAATAATGCATAATACCTTACTCTAACATTCATGGGTTAACCCTACATTTAATTAATATACTAAATTATAATTTAAAATCTTAATATGGAGTTAGAAATTAATCAACGTAGTAGGGACCCTGAGTATTTCTAGCACCGCAGTACATCATCAAGTACTTAAGCACTTTACTGACGGCATCCCTAACTAACGTCTTAGGAACATCCTGGACGCCGTATGCGACTGTCAGAACATCCTTAGTATTCGCGTCTATCGATGCATTAATGGAATCCCTATGTGGATACACATGTAGTATAAAGTCGTCAATAGCTAATACTATTTCATTACCCTTTAATAATTCAATGCCTCCATCTATATCTACGAACAATTCTTTCGGCCTAGCTTTACGTAGCTTAATAATTCCTTCAGCAATTTTCCCTAAATCAAAGACGCTTATAGGTATCAGCGTCTCTAAACTAGCTAAGTTACATGAATCAACGACATTATTTATATGAGGGAATGAAGCACTCCTTAAAACTCTCCTCAACAACGCCTCACTACTCACTCTTACTTTGATTGGATCTATACCTAACCTCAACATGATGTTCCTATAGCATCTAATGATCGGCAGCTCCCTAACCCTTTCAATACTATAACTACGTATTAAATCGTTAACTAACTTTCTTGCGTGTTCCCTTATGTCAACCCTACCCCTTTCAACTACAACCCCGTAGGCCATTCCATAATAGATAAAAACGCCTAAGTACCTTAGTTCATCATCAACACCGAATTTCAGCGACTTCATAAGATGTTCATTCAACTCTAGATGATTACGGATAATAAAAATATCATCTAAATACAAACCATGAGGTCAATTATTAACGTTAGAACTATTGATGACGTGGTTATTAATGCCCCGAAAACATGCCTCCTGCTTACTTCCTCATTACATAGTTTATTGGATATAATTTGGGTTATTAAAGGTCCTAGCGAGTTAATTAATGTTGAAATGAAAGTTCCTATAGACTTAAGTGCGTATAGAAATATGGAGAATCCAGATACGTGGGTAAATATCCCCGACATAGCTATATACAGGAATCCTTCGGCGCCGATGTTTCTTAATTCCCTTAAGTTCCTAATCCCTAATAATGTGAATATTAATGCGATTACCATGGACCTATACATCGCAATCATCAGTAAATCCACGCTCCCAGTTAAGTACTTGCTAATAACCGTGGCTATGCCCCATAGAACTGCAGGTACGTAGGCCATCATGAAGTTACTTAGTGTAATGCTGGTTGAATGTTTACTATCCTTAAGTGCTATATACAAACCAAGTGATGCCAGCGGCGTAAAGAACATTGCATAAATGCCCCTCACCTCCTTAAGTGCTAGGTAGGCAAGGATTTGAGCGATGAGTATGTATTGATAACTAATTAGGATGGCTCTCCAACTCCCCAACCTCTTGATAGATTCTATATAGAGAAGATCACTTAAACCAACTACTGTACCTGAGACGATTATTAACAGCAAGTCGTAAAAGTATACGTGATGGTTGTTGCTAAATAGCAGAGCGATCGGTAACAAAGTGATAGACGCTATGAACGCCCTAATGCCTGCAACTAAGGCAAGGTTTACATTATTCTTAATCCCTAATCTGATGGTGATCGGGGCTATCGACCAAGAGATAGTAGCGATCGTCGCAGCAATTACTCCTAGGGCGTCCATTTATGTCACGAAATAAATTTATGTAGTAAGGAGTTAAAATATGTCACGCCCTAGCTATTGCGATATTTAGATTTATTGTTCCTTAGAAACTCACTCACGTTGCTAGCTAACTGCTTAAGGTGTATGCCTAGGTATGCAGATAAAGGCGGTAACAATGGGTACTCTGCTACTACCATTACCACTCTATTAGTTAATGCGAGTAAGGTTGCTGATTTCGATGTGATTCCAAGGATTTTAAGGAGGAGTATTTGAATGGTCTCAAAGATTCCTAGATTCCCGGGTGTTATAAGGGGCAGTAGCCAAATAACTGCGTATATGGAGTCAAAGGCAAGCAAAGACCTAAGTATATCGATATGTATCGATAATGATGCTCCTAAACAAACGCCATAAAGGCTATTAGATATTTTTTCAAGGACTACCGCCATTAACGCCATATAGAGCTCCGGCTTACTTAAATCAACTATAGACCTTAACGAATCCTTATACTGATTTGAGAATCCTGCTAATGAGGTATTAAACCTCCGTACTAACCTATCGACTAACGTCTCAAACTTTGGATGTGACGGGGTTAGGAGTACTACGGTGTTTAATGCGAATAGTCCGAGGATTGGTAGTATTATGGTTATTGACGCACTCCATGGAATGTCAGTCCAGTAAATAGCTATTAATGTTGTTATTAACGTAGTTAATATGATTAACTGCCTATGCATTAATAATGCTGCTAAAGCTATACTGGAGGGAGTGGAAGTTAATTGTGTAATTAGTAGTACCTTAATGGCTTCGGCAGCTCCACCAATAGGTATTAAGAACTCGATGGCGACCGCAATAAGTACTATGGTAATTACCTTACCTAATGGTACCTCCCTACACGCTATCCTTAATAGTAAGTACCATGTTATGGTGTGTAAAAATAGTGAGGATAAACGTAATAGCATAGATAACATTAAGTATCTTAGATCTAACTGCCCAATAACTAGAAGCAATTCATTTAAGTCAAGGTTAAACGCTAGATAGAAGAATATTAAGTAAAGTAGTGAAGCAATTATGGTAGCAATTGCTATATAGGGTCTCAACTTCAAATATACGACCTCTATACATTAGTTACAATGCGGGAGCCCTCTTTATAACGATTAATCCGTAAGTTAGGAGAATCAGTAAAGCAATAATTAATGATATTGTGATGTAGTTCATCAATATGATCTTGCTTAGCATGTTGTTTAATTCCATCATTAATAAGCCTATCGAACCGTTAATCAAGTTACAAGCATTCGTTAAGGTAGCGCTATACCTCTCTAACTCTGCCAGCGTTTCATTACGAAACCTACGTAGCTCTAGTAAGGACGTATACGATGAGTCATTAATGACTTTAACCAGCGTGGTTGAGACGCCTCTTAAAACATCACTATCATTAGCTACGCATTCGAACAATATTAAATAGGTACCAGGATACGTTGCAATATAAGTAAGTTGATATATACCCTTACTCACTCGGTAAGGGCCGCTTACATAGGCTGGTGATCTGGCGATGAATCTATAGCTTAGATTATCTAGGTCATAGGGTTCATCGTTTATGGTGGCTATCACATATACGTTGATTGGTTCATTAACGTAGGCTAACTCAGGTGCTAAAACAGTAACCTTTAATGAACGTTCCCTAGGAACAAAGGATGTGGCTGAAACATTTAATTCCTCTTCATAAGTTACCAATCCTGAGGTATCTATAATTCTCAATATGTAAGTTCCTGGAATTACATAAGGTATTATGAGTCCTAATGATCTGGAACCCAGTAGACTTAATGGAGTATATGTAAGTAGATTGTTATTTAAGTATATGAGCACATCAGATGTGCTAGGAAATCCGCTCACTAATATATTTAACGTATCCCCGCTCCTAATGGTCTTGTTGCTTACAGCTACATATGGATTCACGTGAAACTTAATGTAGCCATAAAACCCCTCACCGATCGAGTGAATAAAGTGGTACCCCATATCTAATAGGGGGACTCTAGTAATTACCGACGTACCTTCACCTACATCATAGCCATCTATGAAGTACTTCATAAAATATTTTGACGATATCTTAATGCCTTCTAATGGTTTAACGTTCGATGCATTTAAGTCTACCTCAGCTTCCTTCAAATCCGTTCCATAGACGTATGAAACAGCCTTAACAGCATTTACTACTCCCCATCCACATCTACCTATGTCACATACCTTCTGAGATGTTTTATTAAGTACATCGTATACTTCATTAACCGATATCTCCTTCCCGATATTTTTACATGCTTCCTTAATCAACGCTATTACGCCTGCAACTAAAGGTGCTGAAGCGCTAGTCCCCGACGCGATCAAGTAGTATCCGTCAATTACATATGCGCCGGGAATTAATTCTCCAGGAGCTATGAAGTCCGGTTTGACGTAGTTCTTAGGATATTCACCCTTAAATGGCCAATTGCTGGGGGGTGAGGGCCATTCAACAAGTTCGCTGGAACTAAAATCAGATACGTGGTCTGACCTAGCTAAGGCCCCGACCCCTATAACGCCCCATATATTACCTGGGTTTGAAGTACTCCCAGGGCCTTCATTACCTATAGCGGCTACGACGGTTATGTTATTATATATCAACTTTGATATGGCCGTTAAAAAGATATCACTGTAATTGCCTGGAGCACCTAAGCTTAATGACACTATGTCCGGTCTTATATTTAATTTGACGCCTGTGCATGAGTAAGGGCTTAACGCCCATTCAAGCCCTGCCAAGACCTGAGCGGCCGTCCCCTCCCCTCCATGTAGCACTAATGCGTGCATCAACATGGCATTAGGCGCTATCCCTACGTAATTACCAGCTAATATAGAGCTAACCCATGTCCCATGGTAATGTGTGTCCCTAGGCGTAGAGCATATAGGCGTTCCCTTTCTATCGAACTCTATCCAACCCCCTGGATATCTATTATCAAGGGGGTTTACGGACACCAACTTCCCCCTTAACTCTCTATGGCTTAACGATATACCTGTATCTAATACAGCTACAATTACTCTGGAACCGCTTAAGTTAAAGTACTTATTAGCTACATCACCTCCTACCCTGGCCTTCCCCCAGCTAAATACTTCCCCTAAATGCTCGTCACCTGAACTTCTAAGTATCTTAACATCACCTACTAGTTGAGTTCTTACAATAAAGTTAGGAACTACCTTAATAACTGATGGATCCTTAACCACCTTACTTATAGTGACTAAATCACCGTAGGCAAGAACTACGTTAAATTCGTGGAAAACCCTAATGACGTTTTCACCTATTAATTCCTGTATTCTACTAACATTATCGCCAATGATTAGAAATTCAGCACCTCCGTTAATTAGTAGAGAGCCCCTTAGCTCACCAGCTAGCTTACCATTACTTAGTGATGTATGAGCTATCAGTAAATTTATATGGGGATTAAAGATGATTAGAGATAGGATCATCAGTAATGTAAGGTACTTAATCAGTTAAACCACCCTAAGATACAGGGTTTTAACGGAATTTAAATGATTAGAATGGATTATACTTCGATATTCGTCGTAATCATCTTAAGTCCATCGACGTAAGTTATAAAAACCCCTCTAGAACGTAGTATTAGATGCTTATGAAGCTAGGTTTAGCTGCTTGGTGTCTATATGTGCCGAGGTTTAGGAAGTTAATTGATGGCTACTACATTCCTGTAGCGGGCCCTGATGAGGACGTCATAACTTTAAGTTACGAATCATGCAGCCTCTTAAGGCGTAATGGAATAGCCTCATCTATTAAGTCATTAATATTCTTAACAGATAGACACGTTAATGGATTTAGAGCCGCATTATTAGCTGATTTCCTTAAACTTAATAGCGTTAAGGCATACGACGTGGGGGACTTCTACCACTTAATGAACTTGGCTATAGAGTTGGCTGAGCATGGCGATGTATTAGTAACTATGACTACATCCGATGTAGCTGTATCAGCATCTATGGTATTAAGTAGTTCCAAATTCCCAGTTGAGATGCTATCATTTAACGCGCTACTTAACACTATTCCGTTGATACCTAATGGTAATGTGAGGAACGAATTCCATAGCGAGTTATACTTAAGTAAATTCTCCTCGTTCATTTATGACTCGTTAATTAAACTGTCAATAGACTCTAAGGACATTAAATACGTGGCTACAAATATAAAGGATATTAAGTACTGCTTTAAACTCCTAAAGAACGTAGGGATAAGCGATAGAGCGCTAGAGCCTAGCAAGTTCGTAAGTAATTATGGCTACTTCAGCACATTGCACTCAATAGTATCTCTAATTAGGTCGTTGGAGATGGCTTCTCCAGGGGATCATATTCTCTATCTCGACATTGATAGGAGCTACAATTACATCATCTTATCTGTCCTGAGGGTAAATGAGGATTTAAGCAGTCTTCGCGGATGTGTTAGCACTTTAGATAAGCTACTCAATAGTTCATTAGTAATAGTGGCTTAGATGTGGGAAACCTTCTTGAGGAAGGTCTATGTAGTTGGTATCGGCTTAACTAACGTGGGTAGGTTCTATGAAAGGTCGCTACGTGATTTAGCTAGTGAGGCATTAATTAAAGCGCTAGATGATGTAGGTAATATTACTCCTGAAGGAATGGTAGTCAGCAATATGTTGAGCAGCTTAATCGAGCAGGAGAACTTAGCGTCATTAATAGCTGATTACAGCGGGTTAAGAGGGATTTCAGGGTTTAAGGTTGAGGCAGCATGCGGTTCTGGAGGTGCTGCCATATTAGCTGCCTACTCATTGGTGTCATCAGGGCTGATGGACATCGTAGCAGTAGTCGGTGTAGAGAAGTTGAGTGAGAGACCTACCCCTGAAGTTACTCGTGGGTTGGCGTATGCTGCAGACGCTGATTACGAAATACCATATGGGGTTACTTTCTCGGGCTTAAATGCCCTAGTTATGAGGTATTATATGAGTAAATATGGGGTTAAGCGTGAGGAAATAGCTGTATGGCCTGTCCTTATGCATGAGAACGGCTATAAGAATCCATACGCTCAATTAAGGATGAGGATAACCATCGACGACGTACTTAAATCCCCAGTTATTGCTGACCCCATAAGGCTTTACGACTCATGTCCATTAAGTGATGGGGCAGCTGCACTCATACTCGCTTCAGAGGACATCGCAAGGAAGTTGAATGATACGCCGGTATTGATCGCTGGGGTAGGTAATGCGTTAGATAGCACTGACATAACTTCTAGGTTTGAGTTAGATACTTTCCTCGCCTCAAGATTATCTGCTGAGAGAGCTTATAGGATGTCTAAATTAGGTCCTAAGGACGTAGATGTAGCTGAATTACATGATGCATACTCAATAAATGGAATACTAACGTTAGAGGATGTAGGATTTGCACCTAAGGGTCAAGGAGCTAAATTACTTAGTGAAGGTAGGTTTAGGCCTGGAGATAAACCAGTAATAAATCCTTCCGGAGGTCTTAAGTCAAGGGGGCATCCGGTAGGTGCTACAGGTGTATACCAGGTATGTGAGGTCGTAATGCAGATAAGAGGGGATTTCCCAGGCATTAAGGTACCATGCGACGTAGGGCTAACTCAAAACATAGGCGGCGTTGGTTCAAACATATCTACAGTCATACTGAAGAGAGGTGATTAATACGTCATTCCAGAGATTATGGAGGTTGAAGGACGCGCTCCTTGGTTTAATAGGTACGAGATGTTTGGATTGCGGATTTACAGCATATCCGCCTAAGAAGTCATGCCCTAAGTGTAGATCAAGGAATACTAAGACGGTCGAGCTGGGTAGAGTGGGTAAGGTTGTGAGTTACACAGTAATTAATGTACCTATGAGCGGATTTGAGAAGATGACCCCAATCACCATAGCCTTAGTTGATGTAGGCGGTTGTATAATCCTAACTCAATTAACTGGGGTTAGACCTGAGGAAGTGTATGTAGGTATGGAGGTTGAGGCAACCATTAGAAGGAGTGCTGAAACCATTGATGGATACATTCCATACATAATTAAGTTTAAACCCGTTCAATGATATATCGTATTTAAGGAATTACCGTTTACCTGGAAGCGGTCTTTCACGGTCTTTGAGCTCGTCCATATCCATCCTTAGGTCCATCATCGCCTCCACCAACCGGCGACCATCAAAAACCATCGATCTAAATCGATCTATAGGGCTTATGAAGCATATACCACCAACACGCTTAATAATCCTAAAACCATGGGCAAATATCAATAAGCATGAAAACAATAATAATCAAAAAGAGATCAGCCCAACGGTTTTATAGTGAATAACATGATGGCTATTATGTAGAGTAGCATGCCGATCACCTCACTAATGCTTAGGCGTTCATTAAGTAGAATCCAGGAGAGGATCGCTACTAAGGCAGCATTTGATGCAGCTACGGCTGTTGATGGACCCGCTTTACCACTAGCTACTGCAGCTTTAAGGAAGTACATCCCCATAGCTAATGTGATGCCGGCGGCTAAGGGGATGATGAAGTCCCTATAATTCACTCCTGAGATCCTTGGGTTATTTAAGGGACTGAATAAGCCGTTAACTACAATTATAATGATAGCTACTAACCCGACCAGACCAGTTGAAATCCATAAGATAATGGTACCTTCTATGGATGGAATACCTCTAACGCTAGCTACCTTAAGCAGAAAATTAGTTACTCCAAACATTAAGAATGCGCCTAACGCGTAGATCACCCAAATATAATCACTCAATTCACCACCCATAAAGCACCACCTGCCTTATGTGAAATATTACTGTGGAGTTATAATGTTTATAAGTAGGAGTTCTGCTAGTAACTTAGATGTGACGTAATTCATGTATGGAATCAGCGTCCAACGCTCAAATAAGTGC
This sequence comes from Desulfurococcales archaeon, assembly GCA_023255965.1. Taxonomy (GTDB): domain Archaea; phylum Thermoproteota; class Thermoprotei_A; order Sulfolobales; family NBVN01; genus JAGDWE01. The sequence continues at coordinate 9,385 of JAGDWE010000030.1, forward strand.
TCTAGGGTCTTTAAGGGACTCCCCATGGGTACAGCAGAGGCTATCGAAGAAGGGTATCCTAGGGTAACTATTGCGTTAATAGTGATTAATGTAGTGGTATACATGGTTGCGTCTTTTAGGAATTTCTTTATGTCTGTAGGTGATTACTGGGTTGAGACAGGTAGTTACGTACCCTTATTATTACTTGAGGATCCTGTAAACGCTTATAGAATGCTAACAGCTATGTTCCTCCACGGAGACATCCTTCATATATTCTTCAACATGTACTTTCTCTACGTATTCGGTAAGTCCGTTGAGAACGCCTTAGGTTCGATGAGGTTCGCAATACTCTACTTCATGTCAGGATTACTTGCATCGATATTCCATACAGCCTTCAGTTACATCCAAGGACCCAGCGCCTTAATGATCCCAGCCATAGGGGCGTCTGGAGCCATAAGCGGCGTGTTAGGGGCTTATTTATTGCTGTACCCTGGAACTTCATTATCGGCATGCTGGTTCTTCTTTATCTTTCCAGTATGTTTTACTATTAGGGCTGCGTACTGGCTTATATTTTGGTTCGCCACCCAAGTGATTTACGGATATGCTAGGCTTGGTACTGCAATAGCATTCTTTGCACATGCCGGTGGCTATGTTACTGGTATCGCGTTATTGCCTTTAGTAGTTAATAGGGAGAGGTTAGACATGCTTAGGTTATGGAGTAGGTTTAGGCCATTATTTAACGTTATATTTAGCGGATTGAGAGATCATGAAGGCCTAGGTAAGTATGCTAAGGCATTGATGGCGGCATTAATAACCTCCTTAATAGCTGGGTCAATGGTGGTGGCAGTGGTCGTCGGTCAATTAAGTATCTTCATCGCAGGTGTTGAGGGACGGGTCAGTAATGTAGGTACGATAAGTGACGTAGTTGTATTCTCGCTTTCAAATGGCGATCTAGACACTCAATCCATCACCAATACCTACCTGAGGATATTAATAAATAGGTTGGCTGGCTTAGATATATTGATGAATACATCAGCATCTAATAAGGTTATATATTTAAGTAATGTTGAGCTGCAATCTAGATTGAAGGTAGTGGGTAAATTAATAGACGTACCGACATATATTTATAATATGAAGTTAACCTACGGTTTAGATGGAATACTAACAAGTGCTGAAGGAAGGTTTAAAACGTTTATCGTGAGGATCTCAGACACCTCATATTCCTTAAGCGATGAGGTAACATATGAGTTCAATATGACAGTCCTAGGTCATTATGATGCCTCAAGGATGATTACATCGGCATCTATGGCATCGCTTACAACCTCGCTTATAGCACTGGCGGTAGTCCTCTTTAAGGATAAAGACCTAGCAATAATCAGCTAATGCCTAGTACCCTATCAATTAAGTCGCCGTATTTCCCATAAATTCTTTTAACTAAGGCTTCTAGATTAACTGCCTTAACTAACTCACGTAATTCGCTCTTACTTACCACCTTAAGCCTTAAGTACATGACATACGTTGATGACATGGCTAATAATGATATAAGCCAATGAAGATTGGTCACCATACATATACAGCCAAGTATTGCCGGGGGAATTATTACCTTAGCAATTAAGCCCCAGTCAAGTCTTAAGCCTATCTTACTTGCTACGTATAAGGATGTGATGAAGGCGATAAAGCTACCTATCGTGTATGATATAGAGCTACCCAAGCCTCCATAGATGGGTACCAGAATACAGTAAAGGATTACTCTAGCTAAATTACTAGCAAGTCCTATAAACAGGACCAGCCCGTAATTCCCATATGCATAGACTAATGTCGAGATCCCTGAGGCTATTATTGAGGGGAATGTAGATATCATCATGACCGTAAGTAAGTTGCTTGCCTCAACATACCCTCTACCAAAGAAAGATAGCGGTAGCCAAGAATAGATCATTAAGTAAATGGCAACAGGTGTTACTATGGCTAAACCCAACTTAATTAGTTGGAATGTCAGGCGTTTCCTGCCATCACTTATGCCGCTTAGTACTGGAAATGATATCGAAATCATGCTATTAGCTACCGCTATAACTACGTTGCACATCGTAAACGTTATGTAGTAGTAACCCGTCTCTGAGGCGCCTGAGATGACGTAGGTGGATAGGATGCCTAACGATGAACCAATAGAGGCGATTACCCCCGGAAGCCACGAAGCAATGCCAGCTAATAAGACGTCCTTTAAGGCCTCTAAGGAGACCTTAAGCTCTCTTCCAACCTCACGTAGCGAGTATGTAAGTATTATCAGCATTCTTACATATAGCTGAGCTATATTGCCGGCTACCGCACCTACCCAACCTAAGTTAAAGACGATGGTTAATGTTAATCCTATCAGAAACCTAGCTATAATGCTTAAAACCACCGAGAAAAATATGACCTCGGTCTTAAGCATTGAGGTAATTAGTGCTGAGGGGATGCCGCCTAAACCGCCAAGTATAGTTAATGAAGTAAATATCAGCATGATGCCCGAGATGCCACCTACTTCAAACCCCCTTAAACCTAGAAACATCATAGACAGCCCGGTAGCGATGTAGAGCGATCCCATGAAAACATACGAACTCCAGAAGTACCTAATAAGCATGTCCTTATTGTCATGGCTTAATGATATTCCAAAGAACCTCCTAACCCCTGTGTCTATACCTAAGTTAAGGAGGCCCATAGTTAATGATGCTATACTTGTAATAGCGCTTGCTATGCCTAAGGATGTCGGACCTACTAATGTAGACATGAGCATCCAGTAAATGAATCCCTGAAAGTTATCAAGCAAGCTGCTAATGTATATCCAGAGGCTACTGCTTACTATCCCCCTTATGCCGTACTTAGCGTATCTACTCATTAACATCACATCTACTAGGCACCATACTCTCGTAGCTACCCATCTTTATCCCCATTAGTAGGTACTCAGCAATCCTAACTATAAATACTGCAAATTAAATCATAACACTACGTACTTAATTAACTCGAATTGAAATATAGTACGGCAGGAAATTTTTATATAAATAGTTGATTGGTTGCAATCGAAAGCCCTACCATTTACGGTGAGGATGAAGGCTTATAAGCCTCACATTTTATATCCCCTGATGATGAATACTGATGGCACCTGGTTTGTATGATGGATAGCCTCTGAGGACTTAATGTGGTTTGCGGCCTAGAGAGAATACAGATGGGCTGTAACCAGGTTCGTGACCGCTAGGCTTTTTCTTTTGTTTGGCAACCCCTTTTAGTGCCATGAGCTTAGCTTACTCCGGGGCCCATGATGAGAGATCCCGTAGAAAAGTTTATAAGCCGTGTTTCCGTATGCAGCCTCGGTGGGCCCTGTAGCCGCCCAGGGCCACGATTACCCTGAGGGCGGTGATCAATGAACATAAGGCTAATCAATACCGCTTCCTGGTGAACGGCAGGCTCTAACCTCGCCAATCGTCCGGTAGGTGGATGAGGCAAACTCGAATAGATGGAGGGATCCCCACTCTTCGAGGCTGGGAGGAGGTCAGATGGGTAGGTGCAAACGGTGTGGTAAGGAATCGATAACCATCAGCAATCTAATAGGTTATTGTGCTGACTGCATAAGAGCTTTCGAATCGATTCCTAAGGAATTAATGGGTATTCATATAAGTACGCGGAGGAAGTTTAATGTAAGTTATTTAAGTGGCTTAAAGGGGCGATTTAAATGTAATATATGCCTAAATAACTGCAGCCTAGGTAAGGAAGTTAGCGGCTTATGCGGTAATTACATATACGATGAGGGATTTAAGAGCGTCTTAGGTTCATTCGACCTAGCCTACGGCTCATGGTATTACGATCCACATCCAACTAACTGCGTAGCTTTCCCGGTGTGCCCTGCTATCACCGGTTTAGGCTATCCTAAATATTCGTTAAGACCTAATGGTGAGGTAGGTTATTATAACTTGGCTGTGTTCTATGCTACATGCTCTTTAAACTGTCTCTTCTGTCAGAACTGGTATGGTAGGATTGAAGCCATACGTACATCGCAAATCATTGCCGTTGATGAACTAGTTAATGCTGCCTTAAATGATAAGGTGACATGCATATGTTATTTTGGCGGGGACCCGACGCCTAATGTCATACATGCTATGAGGGCCTCAAGAGAGACGTTAAATAAAGTTAGAGGGAGGGTTCTGAGGATATGCTGGGAGACCAACGGAACTGTGAATCCAAGCATAATGCGTGAGATGGCTAGGATATCGCTTGAAAGTGGTGGCATAGTTAAAATAGATCTTAAGGCATGGACGCCTCAAGTCTACGAAGTTCTTACAGGCGTTAACGCTGCCGAAAGGGTAATGGAGAACATAAAGTTAGTTGCATCAATGGCTGACTTAAGGGACTCACCACCGCTCTTAGTAGTGAGCATCTTACTGGTTCCAGGGTACGTCGATGAATTCGAGGTAAGTAATATCGCGGAATTTATATCGTCGGTGAACCCAGAGATACCTGTGGTTCTGCTTGCATTTCACCCTCACTTCATGTTAAACGACTTACCTAGAACAAGTAGGGATCACATGTATAAGGCGATTAAGATTATGAGAGAGCATGGAATTAAACATGTCTATGTAGGTAATGAATGGTTGTTAGGTAATGATTATAGCTGAAACACAGCTGTTCGATATAGGGATGTCTAGGATCAATAATTTAATTACCTTTAATCGCTACTTCCTTAATAGGGACAATTAAGGTGGGTAGGGATAAATTACGTGGAATAATAACATTAAGTCATGGCGGTGGAGGTAGGGATTCATGGGAATTAATTAACGACTTAATAATCTCCAAGGTACCTGAGGAGCTAAGGAGAGCGTTTGACGGTGTAGGGCTAGATGAATTAGATGATGGAGTTGCAATCAAGCTAAATGATTTATACGTAGTTGCATCCATCGATTCATATACGGTTAAGCCGTTAATATTTCCTGGAGGTGATTTAGGTGCCTTGGCTGCTGCGGGCACGATCAACGATCTACTTATGATGGGGGCTAGACCTATAGGGATTGTTGATGCGGTGGTTGTTGAGGAAGGTACTCAGGTAGAGCTGGTGGATACAATCATTAGGTCGATGATTAATACGCTGATATCTGAAGGCGTGGCTTTATTGGGTGGCGACTTTAAAGTGATGCCTAAGGGCTCGCTAGATGGTATGATAATAACGACAGCTGGTTTAGGCATAGCTAGGAGGCTCATAGTTGATGCTGGGATTAGAATTGGTGACAAGGTTGTGGTTACTGGCCCAATAGCGGAGCATGGCGCGGTCATAATAGCCTCTCAGCTGGGCTTACTTGATAATGTTAAGGAGTTAAGGAGCGATGTTAAGCCGTTGACTAAATATTTGATGCCGGTTATTGATGAATACGGTGAGTATATACATGCCGCTAGAGATCCAACTAGGGGAGGTTTGGCATCGACATTAAATGAATGGGTAGCAGGCAGGGACTTAACTATAATCATAGATAGGACTAAAATACCCATTAGAGACCCGGTTAAGGGGTTTCTAGACATTTTAGGTATTGATCCGCTTAATGTAGCCTCAGAAGGCGTAGCGGTGTTAGCCGTAGATCCATTGGTAGCCGACGACGTTGTTGAGGAACTCCATAAGTTAGGACTCAAGGACGCTTCAATAGTTGGTGAAATCATTAAGCCGCCATCAAAATTGGCCAGCGGTAGAGTTCTTATTAGAACCGAGATTGGCGGGCTATCATTTGTCGACGCCCTTGCATCACCGGTGCCTAGGATTTGTTAATCATTTCTTAATTAGTTAATCCAATTACCGAGAGTATAGTAGCATCTTTTACTGGGGTTATTGAGAGACAGTATTAGTGGATTCCTCCCAATGTCATCTAATAATTCGCAGGTAATGTCGGTCTCAGGCATCTACCTTCATAATAAGGAGCTTAGCTATAGGTGGAGTAGGTTTACTTAAAGGCGGGATAAAGCTTATTCTCTTTCTCCGTTTTGCTCCTAAACGTGGGATGCCCGTAGTGGGCTTGGCGACCGTGGACGCGTCCCCACGCCGTCAACACATCCCCGAGTCCCTAAGAACCGTGGGTAGAGGGCTCCCCGCGGTGAGGGATAG
>JAGDWE010000059.1 GCA_023255965.1 Desulfurococcales archaeon
CCTCTCAGAGGGAATGTAGCCCCAAACCTCCCCGCTCTAAGGGAGCCCTCGCCCTCCAGGGCGGGGAGGAGGTCAGCTTTAACTCCATAGGCTAGAGCTTTAGTTTACCTGATTTGATGAGATTTCTTAAAGCCTCACTAAAATCCTCGTCAACTCTTAACATATATGAGAGATAGACGCCCGTCCTACCGACAAAGTCTCTCCTAGTCAGTACCTCCACTCTTTCTTTAACCGTCTCTAAGGAAATGCCAAGAACCTTAGATACGTATCCTTCATAACCAACTACAGGTAATTCCTTATGACCAAAGTCCGTTGGCATGATTAAGATCAATTGCTTGGTAACCCCAGGTACTCTTACATCCTTAATTAAGTCTTCGTAAGTTATAAGACCTCCAAATCTATAAAATTCGTACTCCCTAGGTGATAGGTGTGTTAGGGGGAATGATAAGTTCTTTAAGCCTTTGGCATCCAATTCTATATATGCCTTAGGTGTTGATGAGGGGATTGCTTGGATTACATACTTGTCTAACGGCCTTATGTTCGATCTCTCCAAGCATACTTCAACCTCATACGGTTGTACAATATACGGTATTACTATATCTATATCACTTCCGCTATCTACATCACCCCTAGCTAACGATCCATGGATAACAGGCTTAAACCCGCATCTTATTAACGATTCCATGATCCTCAGCGCTTCAGACCTTAGCTTTTTAAGTAACTCCCATCTCCTTACGTCGTACACTACTTCCTTAAACTCTGGTGACCTAATTACCTTGTTCTTAGGTGCTTGCATTTTATTCATTAATTAACATCCCATAATTCTTATAAAGTTAACATCTAGTGTTTAGCGGGCCTAATGGATCTAATCGTCGTGTTAGGAATAGCATTGATGATGTACATAGCTTGGTCTATCGGCGCTAATGATGCTGCTAATCCGACGGAATGTGCTGTAGGTGCTGGGGTTATTAGCGTTAGGAAGGCGTTAGTAATATTTGCTGTATTTGTATTCATCGGGTCGCTACTTCAAGGTTGGATGGTCATGAAGACGTTTGGAGGAGGAATCTCCAAAATAGCGACTCTCCAGGACGCGTTAATAGCTTCAGCATCAACAGGGCTATGGATAACCGTTGCATCACTTCTTGGATTACCTATATCAACGACGCATAGTGCCGTAGGCGCCGTATTGGGCATAGGCATATCTCATCTACTTATTTACGGATCAGCTTCAATTAATTACTCAGTCCTAATTAAAGTCGTTACCAGCTGGGTGACATCACCGCTTGCTTCTATCTTACTGGTCGTATTGCTTTATAAGCTGATGAGTAGGCTTTATATTGGAATGAGCGTTAAAGGTTTAAACCCTAGTGAATTATTTAAGTACTTATTAATAGCTACGCTTGCATTCTCAGCTTACTCGTTTGGCGCTAATGATGTTGGTAATGCGACTGGTGTGTATCTAGCCGTAATTAAGGTGGGTGGATCAGATATAGAGAGCTTGGATATTAACACAGCGTTAATGCTAGCTATGTTAGGGGCTATCGGAATAGCGTTAGGGGGCTTCACAGTTGGTTATAAGGTCATTGAAACAGTGGCTTTTAAGATAACGAGGCTTGATTTAGTGAGTGCTACTGCTGCCGAGCTAGCTAATGCGTTAACTATATGGTTGTTCACAACCATTCCATATGTATTATTCGGCTACGGTATGCCTATATCTACTACCCATGCAAGCGTATCAGCAGTTATGGGGGTAGGATTAATTAGGGGTGGCTCAAAAGGCATAGATAAGCACATAGTATTAAGGATAATCGCTTCATGGATTGCTACCGTACCATTAACTGCCGGGATAGCGTTAAGTTTAAGAATATTGACACACATGTTATTAGGTGTGTAATCGGTGGTTTAATGGTTACTACTTGGTCGTGGATAAGCACCAGAGTTGAGAAGGAAGCACTCCGTTCGCTGATCAACCACCTTACCTTAATTCTCGAGGTAGGTAAGTCCACACTTAATTTCTTTAAATGTTTTAAGGATGATGATGTTGAGTGCGTTAAGAAGTCGTTTACAGAGATATTTAATTATGAGAGGGAAGCTGATAACGTTAAGAAGAGGATATTTGAGGAGTTAAGTAAGGGATTTATACATCCAATAGATAGAGATGAGATCATGAGGCTAGTACTCGTTGCAGATGATATAGCTGCTTATCTTAAGGCAGCAACCAGGAGGGCTTCCTTAATTAATTCTAGAATGGTTGATTATGAAATAAAGCTATACTCTCTAATAATGTCTGAGAAAGTGCTTCAGGCCATTAAGTTACTTATAGATGCTGTAAGCAATTTACATGTAGATGCTAATAAATCGCTAATGATAGCTAACGATATCGAGAGGATTGAGGAAGAGGTTGATGAGATTAGGTTAAAGGCCTTAGAGAGGGCGCTAAAGTTCTGCGACCATAGCGAGATCTCACTGTGCTTAATAACTAAGGAGGTGATCGATTCGTTGGAAAACTCCAGTGATAGATGCGAAGATAGTGCCGACGTTATTAGGGTGATAGCCATAATGAGGATTTAATTAAGTACCCTCGTAGGTAGGCGTTAGCCTCAAGGAATCGATGTGGGGTCAGCAACCTATTAGATGTAGATGGAGGAAGTTCTGACGTCCAAGTGCCCCCAGATGAAGGACGAAGTCTTGAATAGATGGGGGTCAGATGAAGGAGCCCTATAAATTAAGTGCTGAAGACTTCATAGTGCTGATTGAGGCCGTTAGGAGGGCTGAGGAAATAAAGCCTAGCCAGCAGGCGAAGAGGGATGTATTCAGGAAGTTTAAAGTCTTAGGTACTAGTAAGGATCCTCCACTAACAGCTATCTTCTACAGGATCATGAAGAGACTGGGCGTTATTGATGTAATAATTAAGGACTTAACTGGCGTTAAGAATACCTTACTCCTAGATCCTCATCTAAGATCGGCCCTAAGGGTAGCTATAGAGGTTAACTTCTTCAGCAATGTTAACTACTATAACTTCGCCGAGTTGAGGAATAAAGTTTCGGCGTACTTATCTACTCGTGCACATCCGTATGTAGGGATGTTCTTCTGGGAACTAATTACGAAGTTGAAGGAGGGTTCCTATAGGTATATACCTAAAAGCCATGAGGAGGAACTAATGTTTAAGTACCTACTACCTTCATGGTATATAAATAAGATGATTAACTTGCTGGGTATTAATGTGGCAGAGGAATTATTTGATAGCTTCAATAAGAAGCCTAAATTGTCCGTAAGGGTTAATACCCTTAAGGCTACAGTAGATGATGTCGTTAGGGAATTACAAGGTAGAGTTAAAGGCCTTGAGTTAAGCAAGTACGTACCGAACGTGATTAAATTCGAGGGCCCCTTTAACTTCGATAAATCGAACTTATTTAAAGCCGGTAAAATAATTATTCAGGAGGAGGCAGCTGCCTTAGCATCAATAATACTAGCTCCTAAGCCAGGTGATGTAGTAGTTGATTTATGTGCAGCCCCTGGCGGTAAGACGCAACATATCGGCGAGTTAATGAGGAATTCCGGCTTAATATACGCCTTCGATGTAGATGAGTATAGAGTTGAGAGGATGAGAGAATTACTTAGGAGGACAGGTATATCTATTGTCAAGATCTACATAGAGGATGGTAGGAAGGCACCTAAGGTATTAGGGGATGAGATAGCTGATAAGGTATTAGTTGACGCTCCATGCACCTCGGATGGAACCATAGCTAAGAACCCTGAATTAAGGTGGAGGATGCTTGAGGAGAAAATACCTAAGTTCGCTCAATTACAGTATGAATTAATAAGGGCCGGAATAAAGTTGCTGAAGCCTGGTGGCAGGTTGCTTTATACTACATGCTCGTTACTTAAGGAGGAATGCGAAGACGTAGTCACTAAAGTACTCAATAAGATCAGGAATGTAAGATTATTAAATATCGATGGCCCGTACGATAAGGGATTCATAGAAGGAGTTATGAGGGCGTGGCCTCATAGACATGGGACTATAGGATTCTTTTATGCATTACTTGAGAAGGAGGTAGAACAGAAACCTTAAGTAAATTTATAGTCAGTTGCACCTACTTAAAGATGTTAGCTAAAGCTAGAACTACATAGGGGTTTGAAGAAGTTAGGGCTCCACTAACTCGCCAAGCACTTCTCTATCACTGATCACCTTGACATATTTTATTCGAACTACTTTTCCAAGTAATTCCCTCGGACCCCTAACTAGTGTTACTGGTCCATGAGGTAGCGGATAAGTAATTAAGTATGGGGCCTTAAATCCGACAACTGCAGCTTTAACCTCCTTACCCAACTCCCTCCTCTTCAACTCTGCATTCAACCTCCTTACGAACTCATATAACTCTCTAACAGCTCTATTCTTGATGGCGGGCCCCGGCTTGCTATATCCCTCAAACGCCGTATACTTTAATGGAGTGAATCTATATAGTGTTATCTTCTCTAAATTATACTTAATCAGTCTACGTAGAGCGTTAATAGTATTATAGACCGTTTCCTCGCTCTCCGAAGGTAGGCCATGAATTAAATATATATGTGCCTTGATACCGTACTTACTCAGTAATTTAACTGCCTTAATCACCTCACCTACGGATGAAGGCCTTCCTAGAGCCCTATGTAGCTTATTATCCCCTGACTCAAGACCTATACCTACCGGGGAGCCCTTAAAGTACTTACCTAATAGCTTAGCTACAGCCTCATCAACTAGATTAGGTTTTAGGTTTTCCATCATAATAAATACCTCACCTTCTAAGACTTCAGGGATCTCATGGAGTTTAGCTAATAATGTATTAATCGCCTCTAGATTAGGCTTAGGGCATCTAGGGTCTGTGAGGGGCTTTGGGTGAACTAGCCAATCCCTGCCGAAGTCGAGGAAGTCCGGAGCACTTAATACGATCCTCCTGACACCTAACTCAATTAAGTCGCGAACCTCATTTACGATAGCCTCAATAGGTCTACTCCTCGCGGGTCCGTATAAGACTGGTACGGAGCAGTATGCACAGCCAGGCGGTATACCTACTGGGCAGTTAAGCCTATCGTTTAGATCACCGGATCTACAAAGACCGCAATTGCTACATACCCTTCCATTAGGTAGACTTAGGGTAGTCCTATAAAAGTTGCTGCATCCTCTCACAACCTCAACGTAAACCCTTGCGCCCCACCAAGCAGGGTATTCCTTAATGACCTTAATTGACGGTTTATACTTCCATATCTCCTCACTTTTAAGGTATCTACCTAATGGTATCTCGCCTTGAAGTCTGCCATTAACGTAGCTGAGGACTCCTGGTATTTTAATAATACCTTTCGCGTCGCTATCGATGTGCTTGATAAGTGCTGGTAGCTTGTCCTCGGACTCACCCCATACGACGAAGTTATACCCGTTCCTTAACAATATCTCGTAACCTACACATGAAGGTCCTCCAGCCACCTTAATGACTCTCCTATTAATCAGCTTAGCTAATTTAAGCATTGAAGGTATGTCAGTACTCATACCCGACACCAGCATTAAGTCAATGCCATCTAGAGTGGATGGGTCCCTAAGCACTTCACCGCATAATGCGAACTCGTAATTAACGCCTAATGACTCCAAAATACCTGCTATTAACCTTGGACCGACCCCAATAACATCTACTGTAGATAGCCTCTTACCTTTTCTCCCAGCACCTAAGCAATCAACTACTGCTACCCTCATGCCAACTAAATTAAGTATTAAACTATTTTAAACCCGGGCAGTACGCATCTTATGGGGCTGAAAATGGTGAAGATTATACAGACAGATGAGCTCAAGTCCCTACTATTTAATATATTCAAGGGATTAGGAGTCCCAGATGAGCATGCAATGATAGTAAGCGATTCATTGGTTTTAGCTAATTTAAGGGGTGTTGATTCACATGGTGTTTCAAGGGGTTTAGACTTCATTAATGGCATCAAGAACGGGGAGATAAATCCAAGTCCTAAAATTAAGGTGGTTAAGGAGACGGATGTCTCAATCTTAATTGATGGTGATAGAGGTATAGGCATTCCAGTAGCATACTATCTGACGCTGAGGGTGATTGATAAGGCGAAGAGGTTAGGTGTAAGTGTTGGCGCAGCTAGGAACCTATGGAATGTCGGAGCACTTGCATATTATGTAATGAAGGCGGCTAGGGAGGGCTTAATAGGTATAGCGCTGGCTAATGCTAGGGCTAGGGTCTCAGTGCCAGGGGTTAAATCACCTATCGTCGGAACAAATCCAATAGCGATCGGCATTCCAACTAAGGATGAGCCAATAGTACTTGATATGGCTCTATCTACGGTAGCCTTCGGTAAAATAGTTCTTGCGTTAAGGAAAGGTGAGAAGATACCTGAGGGATGGGCATTAACAAAGAATGGAAGACCTACCACCGATCCTAAGGAAGCTTTAGAGGGATACCTCACGCCAGTAGGAGGGTACAAGGGACTGGGTCTTGCTATAGTCGTTGATATATTAAGTAGCATATTAATTAACGCTCCCTACAGCCTAGCAATCACTGGTAAGGGGCCGTACACGCAGGGGGGTTTCCTGATGACAGCTCTTAATCCAGTACTATTTAGGGACTATGATGAATTCATCGAAGCTCTAAGTGCGTACATTAATATGATTAAATCCCTACCTAGGGAACCGGGGGTTGAGGTACTAATGCCCGGGGAGCCTGAATATAGAACCTACTTAAAGAGGGTTAAGGAGGGTATACCATTAGATGATGAAATATGGAGTCAATTAGTTAAGGTAGCTAACGAATTAGGGATTAAATGTTCATAAACATGAAGTAATGATAGCACCGTGGATGAAGCATTTTAGGTGTTTCGTGGTTGACTTAATGCATTATTTTAAAGTCCTTAAACTCGCCTTTAAACTCGCCGTAAGCGACTTTAATCTGGCTTACGAATCCGGGTCCCTCATTTTTTGTAGTCCTAATTAACTCCTCAATTAGTTCCTCCGACCCTTCAGCAACAACTTCAACAGAACCATCATCGAGGTTCCTAACATAGCCGGTAAGACCTAATCTCCTAGCTTCCCTGGCTATGAAGTACCTCATACCTACCCCCTGTACTATCCCGCAGAATCTGATTATAGCCCTCTTCAAGCTAGTTACCCCTTGGTGCATGAGTTATATGCCTCAATAACCAAGTTAATTATATCATCCATGGACGTCCCTAAGAACTCGACTGATCCCTTAAATCTATTTAATTCCTTAATAGCATCATTTAACGTCCTATTCCTTATTGACGCCTCTATATCATGGATGGCTTCTTCAGGATATAGGAAGAAATCGCCGCTGATGACTACATTAATTATTAAGTCATTAACGACCGTTAAATCCACCTTTACCGTCTTACCGCCTGGTGCCTTCCTAATTGAAGTGCACTGCACTTCGACTACCTCTGAAACACCCACTCACTGCTCCTATACTTACCTACTAATTCATTAGCTAACTTTAATTCTTCGCTAACGTATTGACCGGGTCTGAATTCAACGCCTAATGCCTCGCTGAAGCCCTTTATTAATGCTTTAATTACCTCATCCTTTGAGACGCCCCTTCTTAATTCCCTCGATAACGTAGTCACCCTTTCAAATACTGAGGTAACTCCATGGCTAGTCAACTTCTCCTTAGGGGCTTTTAACGCCTTACTTAATGTATGTAAGTTGGTGTTATACATTAAGGTGCCGTGTTGAAGTAAGGCCTTCTTCCTCCTCGCTTGAGCGCTCCCAGAGATCTTCTTACCATTGACTACTACATCATTTATCGGGACGAACTCCGCCTTCAACCCAAACTCATTAATAGCATTAACTATTCCATTACATATCATTCTATAGCTCTCCATGATATTTAAGGAAATATCATTAATGTAGGCTATCACTGAATAAGTTACCTCACCTCCTACGTCATGATAAACTGATCCACCCCCACTAATTCTCCTAGTAATGTCTATGCCGTTGACCCTTGCGAAATCAAGGTCAACGGCATCATCGATCCTCTGGAAGTAGCCGATAGTCACTGCGCTTGGATTGAACACGTAAAGCCTTAGGGTGTTAGGGATTATGCCTTGCTCCTTAAGGATCAGCATTGCCTCATCCATAGCCATATTCCAGTAAGCATTGCCCTCATCTATTATTAACCTCCACATGTTATTGCCCTAAAAGTCTTATACCTTAAACTACTTATTAAGCTTAGGGTTTAGAATGGTTCAATATATAAGGGCGTCCATAGGTACGTTAGCGTCTTTAGGTACGTTAAATGTGGAGCTAATCGAAATACCTACAACGGCCTACTTGCTTCAGTACTCGGAGCAAGGATGTTTAGGTACGTGCGCGTTCTGCCCTCAGAGCATGTTAAGTAGTACAAGTAAAGAAATGCTTTCCAGGGTCTCCTGGCCTAAGGTTGAGTTAAGTAAGTTAGTAAACATGATTAAGGAATTTAATGGATTTGGGAGAATATGCATTCAAAGCATCATTAAACGCGACTTCCACTTAGAGGTGGTGGAAATCGTTAAACTATTAAGGGATGAAGGAATAGACGTACCAGTAAGTACTGCGTTAACACCCGTTAGTAGGGAGTATTTGAACGTCCTCAAAGAATTAGGCGTTGACTACCTAGGGATAGGGTTCGATGCAGCAACTCCTAAAATATTTAAATTGGTGGGGAAGCCGCTTAGCTGGGATGCATATATGCGGTTCTTAAATGACTCACTAGAGATCTTTGGTGAGGGTAAGGTCTATGTCCATATAATTGTAGGCCTAGGTGAGGGCGAGGTTGATCTATTTAATTCTATGAGACACTTCTACAATTTAGGGGCAGAAGTTGCTCTATTCGCGTTAACACCCATCAAGGGAACGTTCGTTGAGGGTTGGAGTAGGCCAAGCATATTGACGTATAGGAAGGCACAGTTGATTAGGTATCTGCTAAGTAGAGGGTATGATATAGACGACTATGTTAAGGCGGGCGGAACGTCATTGCTGTTAAGTAGGGAGTTAATTAACGATGTTATTAATAATTTTAATGATTACGCTGAAGCCTTCCTGACTAGTGGGTGTCCAGCATGCAATAGGCCGTTTTACAACGAAGGCGTTAGAGGACCTCACTATAATTACCCATCAATTAAGTTCCTCATGAAGAACAAGGATGAGGTTATCCGCGATTTAATGGAGTTAATCAACGTAGGTTATGTATTTTGAGGGAGGTAACCGCATTCATACCCGGGCTTAAGTACTTAAGCATAAGCATTACAGGTAGCTACTGCACATTAATGTGCGACTTCTGTAGGGCTAATTACTTAGATGGAATGAGGAAGGCATTAACGCCTAAGGAATTCTACGACCTAGTTAAGCACCTAGTGCGGAGTGGTGCTAAAGGCGTATTGATAAGTGGAGGTTTTAATAGGGATGGCTACCTGCCTATAGAGCCGTACCTACCGGTAATTAAGGACATTAAAAATAATTACGATATATTAGTAAGCGTTCATATAGGGTTAGCCGATAAATCCCTAGCCAGCAAGCTAAGGGACTCTAAAGTAGATGTAGTGGATTATGAGCTAATCTTAGATGATTACGTAATTAAGAACTTGATGCACTTAGGCGGTAAGAGCTCTGAGGACTTCATCAAGTCCTATGAGACATTGATCAATTACGGCCCGTCATACATAGTGCCACATATACCTATAGGTATGAATTATGGCAGGGTAGTTAAGGAAATGGAGGCAGCAAATACTGCACTTGCATATAAGCCTGAAGTCCTCGTATTCCTAATCTTCAAGCCAACTGCGGGCACGCCTATGGCGAATGTAAGACCGCCAGGAGATGATGAAGTATTAAGGGTTATTCGTTATACGCGGGATAACTATAGTGGTGAAATAGCCTTAGGGTGTATGAGGCCCTTAGAGAAGAAGTATACGTTGGACTTTAAACTAATCGATTTAGGTTTGATAGATAGGATAGCAAATCCATTGAAGTCGTTAGTCAGTAAATATGGTTTGAAGATGGTGGAACTGTGTTGCTCGATTCCTAAGGACCTTATCGATAGGGTATAGAGTTCTAGGCCATTGACCTAATGAAAACTGTAAGCCTTTACTAGGATTAGCGTATTGAGGTGAAGTCCGCGCTCGTAGGAGAAGATGAGGCATCCAAAGGTGATTAAGGGAAACTAAAGGGATCGATGCAAGCACTACATGTTAAGCGCTTGCCATAATGCTAACATTTTTACATTTAAACTTCAGTAAATATCTTGGGTGTTTATGTGAAGGTAGTTGTCAAGCTCACCGGTAAAGTATTTGATGAGCCTTATTTAGAGGTCCTTAAGGACTACTCAATAATTATTAAGGAATGGCTAGGGAGGGGATATAGATTTGCTATAGTATGCGGTGGAGGTAATGTTGCTAGACGCTACATAAACATTGCTAGGGGGTTAGGTGTTAATGAGGGTTGGTTAGATATCCTAGGTATCGAGGTCTCAAGGATTAATGCTCTACTCATTAATGCGTTATTAGGTGACGTAGCATATAACCGCATACCTAGGAATATAGATGAATTCTTAACTGCTTGGTCTTCAGGGAGGGTGGTCACCTTAGGTGGGTTACAGCCAGGACAGTCGACTAACGCTGTTGCCATGTTAGTAGCCGAGTTGGTGGGCGCTGACCTTGTAGTCAATGCTACGGATGTTGATGGCATATACGATAAGGATCCTAAGGTACATGCAGATGCCAAGTTGATCCCTAGGATATCTGTAAGGGAGTTAAGGGAGTTAATTAAAGCTAAGTCCCTAGCTGGTACATACGAATTATTCGACTCACTGGCTTTATCCATAGCTGAGAGATCTAGAATTAAGGTTTTCTTTATAAATGCATTTAAGGTTGAAGCCTTCGAGAACGTTATGAAGGGCTTTGCGGTAGGGACTGAATTAACATATGATGAGTAAAGTATTATTAAGGTTATAAGCTCTAAGAATTAATTAGAAATTAGGCGGGGGTGCCCGAGCCAGGGCAAAGGGGACGGGCTCAAGGCGATTTCCAGTTTAATACTGTGGGAGACCCGTTGGCGTAGGCCTGCGTGGGTTCGAATCCCACCCCCCGCACCACTAAATATATATTACCTATCCTTCACTGTTTAATGGTAGCGATAGATGGCATTAATTAGAAGCCTAACAATACATGCTAGTTTCGTAAGTAGGTTAGGCATTGATGAATCAATAAGTAGGTTAGCTAATACCTTAGATGTTTTAAGGGATCTGAGCAAAGGGTTAGGTCTCACGATATGGTCCTACCGTATAGCATTGCCCAGCGACTTAGATTTAAGTAGGAGGTTGAGGTTGTGCGATGAAATTTGCAGTAGAGATGTGCTTATAGCGGCGTATCACTCCGACGTGAGGAGCGCGGAAGTACGCGACATAATCGACGTTATAAAGGTGTGTGAACGTTCATACATATCTTTAAGGCTAAATGACGCGTCATCGGTGAATGATGTAGTCAATATTTACTCTAAGTTAATTAATTCCTTAGATGTAGATGACTTCACTAGGATAGGCATTTCGATACCTGATTTTATTGAAACTCCGTATTTTCCCTTAGCTACGGCGTTTAATGAAGGGTTCTCTATCGCGTTAAGGTATGTGGATCTGATTAAGGAGTTTCTTTCAGGTGATTCGAGTAGATTAATAAGGTTCTTAAGGGGAGTCCGCGAACTATGTGGTAAATTAAGCAGTTATGTGGGAATGGAATTCCTAGGCGTGGATTACTCAATATCTCCTTGGGCTTCTGAGAGCGTTGTTGACTTAATTGAGTACTTAAGTGGCGTTAAATTTGCTCTACCAGGTACCGGTAGTTCACTAAGTAAGCTAAATAACGTAATTAATGATGTGATAGGTTTATCAGGCATTAAGGCGCTAGGATTTAACGAGGTCATGCTACCGGTTGCTGAGGACGATCTACTTAAAACGAGAGTTGCTGAGGGATTAGTAACTCTTAGGGATTTAACTTACTTAACTGCCTACTGCCTAGTTGGGATTGATATGGTCGTTCTAAGGGATGACTTAAATGTCATTAAAGGCGTTATTAAGGACGTATTCACATCATCCATTATCAAGGGCAGGACTATAGGCGTAAGATTGATACCAGTGGGGCTTCCTGAAGGTAGCGAGGTAAGCCTTAAGAGGTTCGGTAAAGTCCCAGTTATTAAGTTATAGGACCTTAAATTGAGCTTATCAAATCCCTAGGGCAGCTAGTATTGTTAGGATCACCCCAGCAAATAGCGGCGATGTGATCTGACCAGCTAGGTTAGTAGCTAGCGAATACATCAGTATTATGTTTCCAGGAGATGCCTTACCTACCTCCCTCTGAACCACCCTTGCTGATACCGGGAACGCTGAATTTGCCGAGGCGCCTATTGCCGGGTTAATTTTACCCCTGCTAATTGCTGAGACTAATTTACCGCTCAATATGCCAACAATTAAGTCCCCAGCAAATGCAACTATACCTAGTGCAAATACTATTAACACCTTTAGAGGTAGGTCCGGGCTTGCTGTTATGGCAGAGCTAGATAGTGCGGAACCGACCGAAAGCCCTAGGAGCAACGTAACTACGTCCGCGAAGAACGTTGATAGCGTCTTTACATATCTCTCAGCAAATTCGGAAACGCCGCATACCCGTATGAAGTTACCTAGGGCTAACATACCTACTAATGGCAGGGCTCCAGGCATCACCACCGCGGATATGAGTATCAATATTATAGGGAAAGCTATAACGACTGAATCGCTGACTTCATCTTTAGATGGGGGCATCTTAATGCTTAATTCATTCCTAGTTAGCAACAACCTCATAAGTGGTACCTGGAGTAAGGGAACTATGGATATATATGTATAGGCTGCAAGCCCTACAGCGCCGAGTAAGTGAGGAGCATACTTGGTCGATACGAAGATGGCAGTAGGGCCGTCTGCACAACCTATTATACCAACCGCTACTGCCTCCCTAAAGTTAAAGCCTAAGGCGAGGGCTAGGAGTAAGGCAAATATAACTCCCGACTGACCTGAGACGCCGAAGAGGAGTAGCCAGGGCTTACTAAGGAGCGGCCTTAGATCCATCATAGCGCCTATAGTGAGGAAGGCAAGGCATGGTAGCACCTCGGTCATTAAGAGCTTTTCCCTTATAAGGTAAAGTAATCCATATGGGGCCTCATTTAAGCCGCCTAAAGGGATATTGGCCAGTAATATGCCGAAGCCTATAGGGACGAGCATTAATGGCTCTAAACCCTTCCTACCACCCAAGTATATGAATGCTACACCAATGCATATGAGAATGAGCGATGCTGGATCAAGCGTATTTACTAAGCCACTTAATGCTGTGGACTCCACGCTGCCACCAAAGACGTCTAGCATATGTAATTAAAAGTGTTTGTTTATAGTACACTTAGGCAGTTGACGTATTAGAAACTAGACTATTAATGTACATCATTAATCCGGGGAAATTAATTAGGCCCTAAGTAAATTTAAGTTGGCAAAATTAGGGTTTATCATTAGCTCTTGTTAGGACGCCTCTCCTCATAGAAAAGTCATGAATTATGTGCTGAGTTCCACTAAAACTGGAGGAAATTCCTCAACCTAACTTCGATGGGATATTTAAAACCACTGCGTTTGTTCTCAACGAGTTTGTCGGGGATTACCTTCTCATCCCGCCCTAAACGATGAAGCTTTTTAACTGTAAAGCACCTTCAGTAATCACCTTCTCCGAGTTAACTAAGCGCTTTAATAGACTGAATCAATTTTATGGTTGTTGAGTTTGTTTCTTTTGTTTAGTGACTTTTAGCGTTATGAAGCTCGAAGCTCTAGAATCATAAATATGTCAGTGACTCCGGGCTTCCGAGAACTGCTCCTGAAGGGCGGTGAGGGGGCCGGGGAGGCCGCGGGAAGCCTAGGGGCGGATATCAAATAACATCAAAGACCGCTCTCGGATGAAGGGTAGGTTACGTGGTAACCACTCTTGCTATATTGAATAGCGCAAAACCACTCCAGCAACCCTCAGAGCTCTTAATTTCAACAAACCGCTTCCAGCTATCAACATAAATATTAACACTGTCGAAAATTAAGAACCCTAGCTTAGGAGAAACAAACGCTCTTAACCCCTTGCTTTGAAGCATTGAATCAAGATTTTCAGCAACATATCTAGGGTCTTTAGAAAACCTCTCATCACCTCTATAAACAGCACATATCATTCTCCCCAAGCCTTCTACTGCAGAGAAGCAGGACCAGGAACTCTAAGCCCCTCTTCGACAACGGGGGAGGCGTATCTTCTCTTAACAGTATAGTGGACGCTGAGACCAAGCAGGCTAAGAACAAGCTGTTTATAGACACGAACGAGGACTCGGTCGCTGTCATGCTCGTGAACTATGACAGGGGAGTTGCGACGCTGCTCTCGATCGGGTACGAGGTCTCCAAGATAAGGGCTAGGAACAGGCTGTTGGCGAAGTACTGTGCTAGAGAGAGGAGTAGAGTCAAGAGCAGGCTCAAGAAAGTAGCACACGCTTTCGGGAAGATAGTCGAAGAGCTCAACGCGAGCCTAGTCAGGGAGAGGCTGAGGGACTTGAAGAGCAATAAGAAGAGCAGGAGTAGGAGGCTTAACTATAGGCCTGACACGTTCCCCTACAGGAAGTTCTTCACGTACCTAGACACCGAGTTCGCCGAGAGAGGACTGGCTGTAGAGGAAGTTGACGCTAATGGTACCTCCATAACCTGCCCGGTGTGCAGTACAGAGACAAGGAGAACAGAGTAGACAGAGACACCTTCAGGTGCGGAAGGTGCAGGTTCACGCTCAATGCCCATGCCCGCTACGTAGCCTGCCTAAACATGTTCACTCGCCTCAATGACGGCAAAGTAGCCATCAGAGGTGGGAGACCATGCCCAGTCTCCAC
>JAGDWE010000046.1 GCA_023255965.1 Desulfurococcales archaeon
AATCCTCAATGACTGTCCTCCGGTCAAGGCCCAATCAACGAATATCTGAAATAGAATTGAAAGCGTCTAGGAGCTCCTCCCCAGCCTCGTAGCCCTCTCTCACTCCTTCCGAATATCTGAAATAGAATTGAAAGCACAGCTCCCTGAATCCCTCGGATAGCCTTTCGTCATCTAGGAATATCTGAAATAGAATTGAAAGATTCGTGGATCCTTGTAGCTAAATCAAATAATTCATAGAATTGCGAATATCTGAAATAGAATTGAAAGCAGTACTCGCTAATCTCATAATATTTTCTGTAGATCCTGAAGAATATCTGAAATAGAATTGAAAGAGCGGTGGAGAGGTATTGGTGTATGGGCAGTAGTTTAGACTCATGAATATCTGAAATAGAATTGAAAGAAAGAAAATGCTTATTAATAATGTTTAATCAATGATATGGGGCCTACGATGCTTAAGAAGGTCGTTGATGTCGATCATGCTTTAAGCTTGATTAGCGATGGCTCCACGGTGGTTATATCTGGTTTCAATGTTGCGCTAACTCCTGAGTACTTGATCATCAAGCTATACGAGCACTACGAGAGGTTTGGTAGGCCTAGGGAGTTACTAATTATAGGCGATGCGCTACCCGCAGTACCTAATAGGGGTCTAGACGTGGTTGCTAGGAGGCTATACGAGTGTAGGGATGGCAAGTTCTTAAGGGGCGTGTTAATCCCCTACCCAGGGTTCTCGCCGTGGCTTCAGAAGCTGATTGCCGAGGAGTTGGTTGCCTACTATGCATGGCCCCTAGGGATCGTCAGCTGGTGGCTGAGGGAGGTCGCGTGCGGTAGGCCCGGAGTCATTACTAAGGTCGGCCTAGGCACGTTCCTAGATCCCAGGGCTAGGGGCGGTTGTATGAACGAGCTGGCTCGTAGGAGGGGCGAGTGCAGCGTGAGGTTGGTCGACATCGACGGCGATGAGTACCTCCTCTACAGGGCGCCTAAGCCCAACGTGGGCTTCATCAGGGGCACTACGGCCGACGAGCTGGGCAACTTGAGCCTCGAGTGGGAGGCTGCATTGGGTACCACCCTGAACATAGCTCAGGCGGTTAAGGCTAGGCCTAATCCTGGGATAGTGATTGCCCAGGTACTTAGGCTAGCTAGGGCATATGGCATTAGGGCTAGGGACGTGCACGTCCCATGCCCCTTAATAGACTACGTGGTCTTAGCACCTAGGGAGTACCACTGGCAGGTGAGTAGCTGCGAGTACGACCCCAGGCTGAGCGGCGAGTTGGTGCCCCCTAAGGAGTCCGTTAAGCCCCTAGAGCTAACTTATGAGAAGGTGATCGCCAGGAGGGTGCTGATGGAGCTCGTAGGGCTAGCTAAGGCTCTGGGCAGGCCCATAATAGTTAACCTAGGCGTTGGGATACCCGCCATGGTCGCCTCGGTTGCATCCGAGGAGGGAGTCCAGGACCTAATACACCCAACCATAGAGTCAGGGCCTTGGGGAGGCACCATGCTGCTGCACACGGACTTCGGGGCATCCATAGCCCCCTACGCGATAATACCCATGCCAGACCAGTTCGCCAACTACGAGGGCGGGGTGATAGACTGCGCATCGCTAGGCTTTATGCAGGTTGATAGGGAGGGCAACGTGAATCCGTCGTTCATACCTGGGGTAGTCACGGGGCCTGGGGGCTTCCCGGTGATCGCCTACGGGTCCCCTAGGATATACTTCGCAGGGTCCTTCACAGCTGGTAGGAGGGTCATTAGGGTTGATGGCAGCTCACGTAGGCTGGTTATCGAGAGGGATGGGGATATAGTTAAGTTCGTTAATAGGCTCTACGAAATCGTCTATAACGCTAAGCTGGGCCTAATTAGGGGCCAGGAGGTGAAGTACATAACCGAGAGGTGCGTATTTAGGCTAAGCAGCGATGGCCTAGTGCTCGAGGAGGTGGCCCCAGGGGTGGATCTAGAGAGGGACGTAATAAGTAGGATGGAGTTTAAGCCCGTGTTAGGTAGGGTCAGGGAGATGGATGAGAGGCTATTCGCCGAGGGCGCCATGGGGCTGCTTGATGAGGTTAAGGAGCTACTTGGATCTCCTACCCCTCCTGCTGGCTAGGCCCTCCTCTAGGGCCCTTGAGGCCCTCTTAACGACCTCCTCAGGCACCTTGATCACGAATACGCCCCTGCCCTCGTTGCACTCCAGCCCGCTACCCAGCGCAAGCCCCTTAACTAGCTCAGCTATCAATCCCTTACCACCGCTTGCGGGGGTTACCACCACCTTATCGCCCTCGTATATCAGTATGCCTGATGAGGTCCCCAGGAACTCTACGAGCTCGTACGCATTAACGCCTAGCTCCCTAAGGGTCATGCCCAGCCTGGTGCCGAACTCCCTGGCGTTCTTCATCGCCTCATCGCTTAGCGAGCTATTAATTAGCTCCATGGGTACGTATACGAAGTTGAATGAGCTGAGCAGGTACTCAACCCTCTTCTCGGACAGCGCCCTAGGTGCGTAGTAGCCCCTCCTCTCAAGCTCTATGGCCTCACTAACCAGCCTCCTTAGGTATGAAACTAGGTTCATCCCCCTCCTCAACGCGATGCTCCTTAGCTCAGAGACCATCGATGCATCTAGCCCTATGGTCCTCCTACTAACCAACTAGGCCACCCTCGATAACAGCGCTCACTAAGCCCCTGGAGAACTCTAGGCTACTTAACTTAAGGTCCATGGACTTGGCTAGCTCCTCGATGACGTGCCTGGCTATCAACGTAGCCCTAGGTGGTTGGTTGGGTGATGACGCTACGACCTTGAACTTGCCGCCCAAGTCGATTATATCCACGTTCATGTCAGGTAGCCATAGGCTTAACACCCTCTTAAACTCGTAGACCGAGGACCCCCTCTTAACCTTAGCTAATACGCCGTACCACGAAGCAACCCTCCTAACATCATCGACCAACGAGTTAAATACTTCATCGCCTACGGACTCAAGGAACTTATAGACGAAGCTGCTTGGCAGCAATACGCCTGAGATCCTCCTAATGTCCTCTACGGCATCAGCGTTAGCTAGTACTTCAAGGACGTTGCTCCTATACTTCATGACCCTAATCACCTCGCTTAAAACCCTCTCAATGAACTCCCTTAGGGGGATTCCCTCCCTCTCAGCGATCTTAACTGCCTCTAGGACTATGTCCTCAGAAATGGGTATGAATCTCTTAGCGCTGGACATAACGGTCGAGAAATACTCGAATATGCAGTATTTAAATTTATGCTTAAATGCACTGATAAGTACTAGAGCATTCATAAGTGCTCTAAAGTACTAGGGGAAACATAAAAAAGGATGGTTAACTTTGAGGCCTCCTTGCCCTCATTAACAGGTCGACTACATCTAGCACCTCAACATCCAGCCCCTCATTAGCTACCTCAGTCCTTAAGGTCATCTCACAGCTAGGGCATGCAGTAACTAACGTCCTAACGTTGCTGGGCATGTCCTTCAGCCTAAGCGATGCAATCCTATAGGCCCTATCCATGTGCATCACCTGATATAGCCCGCCTCCGCCGCAGCAGTTGCTCTCAAGCCCTGAGCCCCTCATCTCAACTATCTTGAGCCCCTTAATGGAGTTTAATACCTCCCTAGGCTCCTTAACCCTACCTAGGTGCCTGCCTAGGTCGCATGGGTCGTGGTAGGTTATCACCGCCTCTAGCTCGAACTTAGGTAGCCTACCTGCCTTAAGTAGCTCATGTAGGTACTCAACTACGTGGTATATCTTAAGCCCATGCTCAATCCCCAGCTCCTTGGCCTTCTCCCTTAAAGACCTAGTGCATGCTGGGCATGTAGTGATCACTATCTCAGCTCCAGACTTCTTAATAGCGTTTAAAGCCTTCGTTAACTGCTCCTTATAGCTCTCAACATCGCCGTTTAGGTATAGGGGCCAGCCACAGCACGGCTCCTCAGCGATTACGGCTACCTCAGGACCGCTTAACTCCTTAATTAGTTGGTAGGCGTTAGACGCTGTCTCGGGGTTCCTGATGGCTGAGGTACATCCAGCCCAGTACAGCACCTTACCCCTCTCAGCAGGCCTCTCAGGCAGGTAGTCTAACCACATGGCCTTAATAGATGGCTCCACGTTGTATGGGTTGTTAAGGCCTAATATCGCCTTAGACACCTGCTTAACTTGCTCAGGTATCAGCCCCGAGTCGCTCAGGTAGTGTCTTACAGCTAAGTATAGGTCGGTTAGCTTAAGTGCTGCAATGCACTTAACCTCGCAGAACCCGCATAGCGTGCAGTAGATCCTACTACTTAGCTCAGGCCTAGGCCTTAACCCGCCCTCAACGACGCCCCTACCCTGGAGTAACCTACCCCTAGGTCCGTAGGTCTCAACGTAATCACTCACCTTGAGTACCGGGCATACTGGGGTGCAGAAGCCGCACTGCTTACAGTACTCTAGGAACTTACTTATATCCCTTAATAGCTCCTCCCTACTATATACCATGGGATCACCTCAATCAATCAACTTACCTGGATTCATTATGCCATTCGGGTCGAATATCCTCTTAATCTGCCTCATGTACTCCAACACAACCTCACTCCTCCTAGCCCTTAACTCCTTAATCAGTAGGTCCTTCCTCTCAATCCCAACGCCATGCTCACCTGAGATGGTGCCACCTAACTCTATCGAGTAGCCCTCGATCTCAACTAACGCAGGCCTCGCCTTACTCCACCACTCATCCTTCGACTGAAGCCCTACTAACGGGTGTAGGTTCCCATCACCTGCATGACCTATTAAGCCGATAGTTATCCCGTACTTGCTTGAGACCTCCCTAACCTTCTTGACTACTGCCGGCAAAGCTGATAGGGGTACTGATAGATCGCCCATGAATGAGAATGGAAATGCCGCTGCAAACGTCGGGTATGCCTGCTTACGTACTACGTAGAGCCTGGCCATCTCATCTGGGTCGGTGGTGGATCTAACCTCAGATGCTCCAGCAGCCTTCAGCACCTCAGCTACCTCGTTTAACGTACTGCTTAGCACCTCCTTAGGTAGGTCTATATCGATTATAACCATGTTCTTCTCAGGGAAGTTAAGGCCCTTGATCTTATTAGCTAACTTAACGACTATGTCGTCCATGAATTCGATGATTAACGGGGCAAAGCCCCTCCTCCTAATCTCGTAAACGCCTCTAGCAGCATCCTCAACGTTATCGAAGTAAGCAACAACCCTGCCAACGGACTTAGGTGCTGGGACCATCTTGAACCAGCCCCTAGTGATAACGCCTAACGTTCCCTCAGAACCTATGAATATATGCATTAAGTCGTAGCCGGTTGCCTGCTTATATACGGGCCCGCCCAAGGTAATCACGTTACCTCCAGGCAGCACCACCTCAATGCCTAGGGTTACGTGTCTCATGGTGCCATACCTAGCCCCCCTCATACCCCCTGCATCCATGGCGAGGGCACCACCTATGGTTGCTGCCTCAGCGCTTGCTGGATCTACTGGGAACATGAATCCATACTTCCTACACTCCCTATCAACCTCATCTACGTAGGCGCCTGCCTCAGCCTCAACTACTCCATTAGGTACATCAACTACTATTCTCCTCATAGGCCTTAGGTCTATGACTATGGAGTCCTTAACGGGCGTTGAGGCGCCTATGACGCTAGTACCGCTACCCCTAGGTACTACCGGCACTCTATGCTCATTAGCGAACTTAAGTACCTTAGCTACGTCCTCGGTTGAGAACGCCTTAACTATCGCTAGAGGCTCCTCCCTAACTACCGCGTATGCGGTATAGCTATATACGTATAGCTCCTCAGGGTCGTCGATGACTTTCTCGCTCCCCAGCAACTCCTTAAGCCTACTAACCACTAACTCCCTACCCAATTAAAACCCCCAGTTACTATCTACGGTAGCAATTATAAATCTTGGTAATCAATTTAGCTACTTAATTAGTTGGAATTCCTAATTAATTCATTAATCATCTTGGCAGCCCTTAATGCCCCGTCAGGGTACTTCCTACTAATCAACCTACCCTTAACCCTATTAATTAGCTCCCTAATGGACGTGGCACTAACGCTACCTGCATCAACGAACTCAGCCTTAATAAACTTGCTCAGTAAGTAGGTATCTACGTAGGTGCTAGTCTGAGGTAGGTCGGGGTTGAAGGCTATGATCACCGGCTTACAATAATTTAGAGCCGCCTCAACAGCTGTAACCCCTTGATGGGTTATGACCACAGATGCCCTTGAAATCCACCTCTCCAGGTCTGGGTCGTAGTTAAATACCGTCCAATAGGGCCTCCTACGCTTAACGTAGTTAACGTCTAAGTCGCCTACTTGGGCAACTACATCCACTAACCCGGAATCAATTAATGCGTTTATTAGCCTCCTATGACCTACGGTGCCTGAGGTAACTAATACGAATCCATCGTCCCTAGCCCTATACCTAGGCCTAGTCAGCACGGGCCCCATCACCATCCCGTCCCTATAATTCCTCCTCTGGAGCTCCCACTGAAGTATCACTCTAGCGCCCAGCAACCTGCTTACCAAGTAGTTAGCCTTAGAGTACGTGTAGACCCTATCAACTGCCTCAACGCTTAGTAAGTGCCTACATCCCTTAATTAGGGAGGTAATCATAGGGTATATGATGAAGTTGGAGCCGCTGCCAACAACCACCTCCGGCTCCTTAACATGCTTTAAGCACTCATACATGGCTTTAGGGGACCTAATTAAGAACTTGCTAAAGCCCTCTAAAGGCTTCCTAGGCTTAGTGACCCTGATTAGCTCTACGTAGCCGACCCTGCTTAAGACCCTACTAATGCTTAATAAGTCGTCAGACGGCACTATGAACTTAATCCTAGAGGTGCCTACTAACTCCCTAAGCCTCTCAGCAATCGCTATGGCGTACGTCGTATGCCCGCCTCCAGATGCTATGAAGTATATCGCCACTAGATCATCCCTAACGCATTAACGGTTAACGCGATTAACCCAACCATTACTTGGAGAGATATTAATGTTAGAGTCACCTTAGGCTCTGTGGGCTTAATCCCTAGGCACTTAAGCAGCTTAATGGATAGGTGTGTTAAGCTATATACCCTGTCGTAGGGCTCATCCAGCGAGTTGTCCGGCCTAGGAACCCCGAAGTTCTCCTTATACACGCCGTCCTTCAATCCCCTGATGAATAGCAGGAACTCGATGAAGTAGAGTGTAAATAGCGATATGCCGAACTTCTCCATATTGCCTAACACAACTATCGATGCGTAGTAAGCTCCTACAGCGTAGGTGAGGGTATTACCTGGGAATACCTTAGCTGGGTACCAATTAAACCTAGCGAATGCCATTAAGGATGAGGCCATGATCAAGGATGCCTGGGGAACCAAGTCGATCCCCTTAATTAAGGAGTAGATTGCTGTGAAGGCCATTAACGTTAGCCCCATACCTACCTCTAATCCATTATAGCCTGCAATCATGTTGAACGCGTTGGCAGCTCCTAGGACCCCCACTGGCACAGCTACTAACGGGTATATGATGCCTAGATCTACTACGCCTATAAAAGGTATTGAGAGCTTTGAGTAGCCGGCCTTAATTACTATTAATGGGATTGATATAGGGGCTATGAACGCCACCCTTAACCAAGCCGGTAGTCCCTTCTTCCACCCAAGTACGTCGTCCATGAAGCCAAGTAATGCCGTGAGTAGCAGCAGCGACGTTAACGCAAATAATTCGTCACTGTACGTCGGCTCATTGCCTAAATACCTATACAGGGATGCAAGAACATATAGGCCGAATACGCAGCCGACAACAGCCCATAAACCCCCTCCCTCAGCTACGTAGTTATCACCCAACTTATTCATATCCCTGCCTACAAACCCCCTCCTAACAGCCACCTTAATCCACTGGGGCATTAAGACGTAGGTGACCGCGAATGAAGTTATCGCCGCCGCCATTAAGTACTCAGGGTTAGACATGCTACAACCCCCTTCCCGCCTTGAAGGGCAGGTTTGTTGAAAACATTAATATCAAAGTAGAGCTAGTTGTTCTCAATTTATCTAGTGAATTCCCTAAGGTATATAAAGTTATCGTTGTCGTTCGATTCTATCTAGTAGATCCTGTGCTATGATTCACCAGCACCTCGCAGGGCTCTCTTGGGTCCAACGCCATGAGGCCCTCTGAGTTCAGGTGCTTTCAAACCTACGTTCACGGCTTCAACAACATCCTCCTAGGAGCCCTTAAGTACCCCGATGCCCTCCCGCACTCATCGATCTACCTAAGTTGATCATCGAGTTCGATGTAGAGTATTAGTTAGCTCCGTAGGTCGAGTACTGTGTTATTCTGCCTCACTAGCTCCGTGAGTGTGGATGCTACGTAGATGGCGTATGCTGTGTCGCCGGCCCTGTAGATGTGTTTGATGCCGTTAATTGTTGGATACGCCGTGACTTGGGTATTCGATAGCGGTATACGTACCCCGAAGCTCAGGTAGTATGAGCCCGAATGCCATAGTACGTCGCCCCTAACATATAGCTTCGTCGTCGAGCCATTAGGGTAAAACGTTACGTATACCCTCCAGTAGTAGTAACAGCTCCAGGAGCTCCAGCAGTAGTATAGGTCGAAGGAGGCATTTTGATTTAAGTTCAACGTTCTAATTCCCTGAACCACCGTGTTAACGTAGTAGGTGAAGTTCAATTGGCCGCTAGTCGGTAAGCCGCTAACAACCATTAGGTCGCCTGAATACCACGTCTCGCTACCTGCCTCGAAGTACTCGTAATCGACTAACACGGCTCTATCACGCTCTAATGCGATTGAGTCCTGGACGACGTAGTTTGAGTAGCTTAAGTGCTGATTACGTATGTACTCAAGCACAGGGCCGTAGGAGGTCCACGTTAAGTTCACAGGAAGCCTTAACTCAGGTATCGATGCATAGCTCCCCAACCTGTAGGTTACCGTGTAGTTGCCCGCCTCATCTGGGGTGAACCACACCAAGTACTTAGCTAACGAGCTAACCACGTTAGGGGACCTATAGATGCTTATCCTACCGCCGGATGGAGATGTGACCTCAGGCACTAAGTTACTTGCTGTAGGTATGAATACGTACTTACCTACTTCATCGGCTCCTATCGTGAACGCTATGTCGTAGTCGGTGATGAACGAGGCCAACTTGATACTTAATTGAGTCCTAGCCGAGAGCCTAATGCCTACTAATGCTAGTGCCTTATCAGCATTTAAAGCACTTAATATGCTTGCTGAATCGATGTCCACAGCCACCGAGATATCCCCGCCACTGCCTAGGTAAGTACTCACCTTACTGCCCTCCCAAACGTATAGCGGCCTAATCCCTGAGTACCTGATGACCGACTCAAGCACAGGGTTTAAATTGCTACTTAATATCGGTAGTCCGTTAATGAATTCGTTAAGCATTACTACGTACAGCACCGGCTTCACAGTAAGCCCTACGTAGCTACCTAGGTTCTCAATGTAGAAGACCACGTTGAACGACTTATTGCCTGATATTATCATCGGGTATAGGTAGAGGAGCGCTGTACCAGAGGCTATCGTCTCGTAGGTTATGTACCAACCACTTGAGTATCCTGAGACCAACTCGTACCACTTAACGTAGGTGCTGTGGCTTGAGCTGATCCTATAGAAGCCCATGCCTAGGTAGCTGATGTTCGTGCTCCCAGACCCGTAGGTAATACCCAACTTATTTGGATTGCTCCTAGGGTCTATGTAGAGGTACCAATCGCCCTTAGATATTGTTTGGGAGTCGCTTGAAACCAACGCATAACCTACTGGCAGGTAGTTGGCCTCGGGGTCTGATGGAAGTCCCGGCACTGGATTATCTATGAATGAGTCCTTAAGTAGTATGCCCACATGTATAGTAGGCCTCAAGTAGTTGAGCCTGAGGCTTAGGTCATTAAGTAGCTCATCATTTAACGCATTGCTCGTTGAGGAATTAGATAGCATGCCCCTATCGACTATGAAGTACTTACGTCCATCAGCGATGACCACTATATATCCACCGCTTAATACGTTGCTCACTATGCTGTAGTCCAGCAACTTAGCTGTTGAGGTATTAATTAACGAGTTATTAATTAATTGCTTAATGCCTGATGGAGTTATAGCTAGTACTGACTCAACGGTTATGGGGGGATTCAACGTCTTAACGTATAGCCCGTCATTGCTTAAGAATACTCTAACGTCCTTCGACGACCTACCTACATTACTTAGTAGCTCGTAATTAAGCCTACTGTACTGCTGCGGTAGCTTACGTAGCTCTAGGGACAGGTAGGTGATGAATGACGTTAGAGCTAGTAATGTAATTAATGCTGCAGTGATTACTGAGAGAGTGCCGCGCATCGAATCACCTAAGGAATACCTTCTCAGGCCTTACTAGGTAACTACCTACAACTACGTATACGTCGTCTGAGTCCACATTAACCACCCTAACCTCATTGGGTGATAGCAGGTAACTACCTAACCTAACGTCACCTGAGACCAACGTGAACTCTAGGCACGAGTCCTCGTAGTTGACTAATATTAAGTACCTAACCCCGCCGTAGTTGATCAGCAGAGCTAGCGGTGGATTGCCTACGCCACCTAGTTCAACGTTTAATGACTTACCTACGTTATTAAACGAGGCCACTAATAGGCCTGAAACGCTTAGTACAACCAATGCTAGGGCTATGTCAACGTATAACTCACTCACACCCTTTAAACGCATTTAACCCCTTAATGAATGAGGGCTTATAAAAAGTTAGTTTAATTACCTCATCTTACTGGCGAGGCTCACTAGTAAATCGTAGTACTTTAATGCCTCCTTAATGTACTCTGGGTCTATGTTACCTAATGGCGTTGGCGTCTTTAATATCCTCTCAGGTATCCTCAGACTTAACGGGCTAAACCCCTCAGCCCTCTTAATTAACTGCTTCTCAATCCATATCTCCCTACCTAACTTCTTAAGCTGCTCTACGCCGTACTCCACCTTCAACGGCTTAAAGCACTTAACCACCACATCGGGTTTATAGATGCCCCTAGCGAATAGGCATATAGCTAGGCTTGTTAGCACCTGCCTCCATGACTCCTCCTCAATAATCAGCTCAACGGCCTCCTGCGGCTTGGGCAGCTGCTTCTTACTAGCTAGTAGTTCCTGGTCTAATGAGTATGCACCTGCATCTAGGTGGCTATGCCTACTACCGATCATTAACGATACGAAGTACAGAGGCCCTGTGTGGTATCCAGCTGGTTCGACCTTATTAAAGGCTAGGGCGTACTCTAAGCCCCCGTACTTCCTAGCTGCCTCCTCAACTCCCAAAGCCATGGTCGAGTAGAATTCGTTGGGCTGTAGCACTATGTTCCTAACAACCTTAATGTATGACTCATAGTCGCCCCAATTAAGCTTAGTGAGCAATTCCTTCTCGGTGATTAAGCCATTTAGGTACGCCTCAGTAGCCCATGCGAGGATCACTCCAGTCGATATCGCATCAAGCCCCTCCTCCTCAACTACGTCCAATAGCCTGAGGAATCCCTCCCTACTCCCTATGCCTAAGTTGGTTGCTAATGCGTATAGGGGTTCGTGGTCGTACGATATGAACTTGATCTTATAGAAGTAGGGTTCCTCGGGGTAGGGCTCCCTTAACGCAGCTATGTGTATACATGCTGTAGGGCATCCAGCGCATGCAACCCTCCTAGCGAGGACAGTCTCAGCCAGCTTCTCCCCACTTACCTCACCAGCTAATTCAAATACGCCTGAGCTGAAGTTCCTAGTGGGTAATGCCTTAATGCTATTTAACGCAAGTACGTTGGCTGCGGTGCCTAGGTCATGGTACTTCTTCATGGCAGGTGATTTAACGGCTAATTCATATATCTCATTATACACTTCCCTATATGTCGATACGTCAGGTACGTTGAAGCCCCTACGACCTACAACTACTAATGCCTTAAGCTTCTTAGAGCCAAATACTGCCCCCAGCCCTAACCTGCCGAAGTGCCTGTAGGTCTCAGTAACCACTGATGCGTATCTAACTAATCTCTCACCAGCCCTACCAATCCTCATTATGGCCCTATGCCCTGAGCCGGGGGTTACCTCCCTTAAGATCCTTCCTACGGTCTCGGTACTCCTCATATCCCATAAGGCAGTTGCATCCCTAAACCTGACCCTACTATCATCGATGACTACGTATATAGGCCTCTCACTAGCCCCCCTAATTACTATGGCTCCATATCCTGCAAACCTAATCGCTAGAGCTGACCTACCCCCTGCATGGCTCTCAGCGAAGTAGTTATTTAATGGCGACTTAAATACCGCTATGGTCTTAGATGCTAGTGGGTATATCCCAGTTAGAGGTCCCACCGTGAATATGATTACGTTCTCAGGGCTTAGTGGATCCACCTTACTACTTACTTCCTCCTTATAGAGTTGAGTGGCTACACCTATGCCCCCTAACCACCTACTGAATAAGTCCTCCCTAGGCTCGACCCAGTACGACTTCCTAGCTAGATCCACATACAGCACGTTGGATAGCGATTTAAACCAATCCATTAAACCACCTCCTCAACAGCTAATACGTTATGCGGGCAGAAGGGCGTACAGAACCCGCAGTGAGTACATATGACGGGCTTATTGACCTCATAATCCCACATAACCGCACCTATATCGCATGACTCTCTACATAGGCCGCACCCAATACACTTGCTGATATCTAATATCACCCCACCACCATCCCTCGCCTTAAGAGCGTTTACTGGGCATACCCTAGCACATGGTGGATCCCTACAGGCTCTACATACGACTATCGTGAAGCCCCTCTCAAAACCCCCTGCACTCCTAACCCATATAGCTGACTTACTATGACCCACGACCCCGAACCTCCTACTACATGCAAGCATACATAGCTGGCATCCAACGCACTTATTGACGTCGAGAACTACTAAGCGCTTCACCATAATATCACCAAATTAACTTAGGTAGAGCGTGTATATTAATATTATGTGGGGAAGTTAATTAGTTAAAGGTAAAAAACATTATATTAAGAGTTTATTAGAATATCTTAATATTCAATAACCTACCTAATATGAACACCGCTACGAACCAGAACCAACATAGTATCGCGTATGCGTATAGGAATGGCCAGTAGTACCATCTAAGCCTTAATTCCTTAGGTAGTTTCCTCTCAAGTATATGTAATAGTATTACTGCGTAACCTCCGAAGTTGGCTATGTTGGCTGAGAGCAGTAGTATTATGAGTGGTGGCGCCTGCCATATAGCCCACATAGCGAACGCTATGTAGCATGCCATGAATGGATAGTAGATCCTCCTAACATCGCCCTTAGCCCACTTCCTAATTCCCTCTGAGGTACTCCAAAGCAAGTCAGTCATATTCCTAGTTAGGGTATCCATGATCTGTAGTTGAGTGCCCCATAGGACTATGAGGCCTATGAACGATATGAAGTAATAGCCCACCGGACCCCACAGAGCCCCGAACTGCGTTGCTACGTGTGCAGCTATACCCCACTCAGGTAACTTTGTGCCTAGCGGTACGAATGATGCGACTAGTATTGCTGGGAATGACATGCCTATGACGCCGAAGGGGAAGAATATTAGCCATTGATCCCAAACCAATATCCTCTCCCAGCGCTTCCAAGTACTTAAGTTCTCAGGCGTGAATCTAAATATCTTACCGACCGGCGATATCTCGATCTTCTTACCGCCGATAATTGCGGGTATGTAGCCAACTAATGAACCGACACCGTAGCCTTTATCCCTATACCAATTACTCATTAGGAAGTTGATTGCTGAAAGCCATCCAGTGTAGCCCCACCAACCGCCTAGTAGGAATACATCAGCCCCGGGAGGTACATACCCTACTTTAAAGTAACCTGCTGCAGCCCTGGCCCATATTTCGGGCTTGCCGTAAATTAATGCTAATATGAATACGGTGAACGTCACGAACAACACTTTAAACCTAAATATCAATTCCAGCGTATTATATATCTTACCTCCAAACATCACCACGAAGAACGTAAATAGGAACAGCCCTATACCTAGGTAACGCACGAACACCGCATCTGCTGCAGCTACTTCAGGCGGTACCCCAACGCCAGGCACCCTACCCATAACAATGGAGCCTAAGGCCGTGGCAGCAGCTAAAGCCCATCCAGGCCAAGCCAATGCGAAGAAGAGCACCACAACATTCCACGCAATCCAAAACCTCCTAGGGTAGACCCTAGCCATATAAACTATCGCAGGCTCACCAACCAACATCGTGAACCTACAGAACGCTATATTGTATATCGTCTGAAACATACAGCCAACCCATATAAACCAGAAGAGATCCATACCATACCTAGTTGCAACCGTAGGACCCATCAACCACTCACCAGAGCCTAAAGCACCGCCTAAGGCCGTAAATGATGGTCCGAAGACCGTTGCAAATAGCTTCCAACCAGTTAGCTTAGGGACCTTAAATACCTCCTCAGGCGTAGGTAATCTATCAACAACCTCTAAGGGCGGTCCCTGACCAAGGTAATAGCGTTCCTTTTCTTTTTCAGCCATAGAAACACCACCGTCTTAATAATAGTGAAAAAAGTAGTTAATAAATATTTCTATGCTTTGCTTTATTTTATTTTAATAATAATTCTCATTCTTTTTCGTTCTTGGTAGTTGTTTTTAACGTTAGTGATCCTTGGGAACTGTCCTCAAGTAATGCTTCATGAGTGCTCGAAAATATGCATCAATGCCTCTGAGGCTGTTGCCGATTTAGAGATAAACTTGAATACTTTTGTTCGCATACGAATACT
>JAGDWE010000023.1 GCA_023255965.1 Desulfurococcales archaeon
TGTCCCTACGCCTTCATTTCAACCATTTTACGTCCGTCCATGATCAGGCGTAGGGGCTCCTGCCTCGCCCAGGGGGCTCTGGTACCCGTCGAGCCAAACGGCGCTGGCTCCCATCGCCCCGCGGCTCTATGAACATAAACAAAACAGGAGCTTATAAACCTCACGCTCCATTATCAGCAACGAAACAGCCCCTTAAATAAGCATTAGCTCTAAAATTTTAAGACCCCCTACTATTAAGTAGTAGGTAATCTCGATGGAACTTAAATTAGCTTTAATAGGTTTCGGCGTAGTTGGAAGGGGTTTTACGGACTTAATTGTTAGGAAGAAGGACTACCTTGCCAGTAAGTACGGGCTCAACGTCAAGTTGGTCGGTATATGCGACATTAAGTGGGGCTCAGTAATAAATACTAGTGGATTAGATCCGCTTAAGGCTTTAACTGCAGTATGGGCAGGTAAGTCCCTTGAGGAAGTCTTTGAAGGCATTAAAGGGGCTAGGGCGCTAGAGTTCATAGAGTTAAGTGATGCTGACGTAGTTGTTGAGATGACGTGGACTAATATTGAGACCGGTGAGCCAGGGTTAAGCCACATTAGGAAGGCGTTAAACCTAGGTAAGCACGTAATAACAACTAATAAGGGACCCATAGTCCTAGCATATAGGGAGTTGACAGACCTAGCTAGGTCTAAAGGGGTTAAATTGCTCTTCAGCGGTACTGTAATGAGTGGAACGCCATCCATTAGGACATTGATTAGAGGGCTAGCGGGTTGTTACGTGAATGAGATTGCTGGTATATTGAATGGAACTACTAACTACATATTAACTAAGATGGAGGATGGATTGACTTTCGAGGAGGCATTAAGGGATGCGCAACTAAAGGGGTATGCGGAGGCAGATCCGTCCATGGATGTAGATGCGTGGGACCCAGCAATTAAGATAGCTATACTTGCTAATATAGCCTTCGATGCTGATTTAAAGCCTAAGGACGTCGTAAGGAAGGGTATTAGAGGCATTAGGCTGGAGGATATAAAGGATGCCTTAAGGAGGGGTAAGAGGATCAAGTTGGTTGCTAGGGCTTGGAGAGATAGCAGCGGTATTAAGGCTAAGGTAACCCCGGAGGAAGTAGATATCAACAGCTTCTTCGGCCAGGTATCCGGCACAACCAACGCGGTGATGTACAGTACTGACTCACTAGGGGACGTCTACTTGATAGGTAGGGGCGCTGGCGGTGAGGAGGCAGGTCAGGCGGTATTAGCTGATCTCATAGAGCTCCACAGCCTATTAGAGGAGAGGATTAGGTGAGTGAAAGTAATTCGAAAGCTATTAACGCGTTCGAAGTTCCTTGAGGAATACATGGCAATCATTTATACTAGGCTTTCAAAAACATTAAATAAGGCATCAGTACTACTATAAAGGTGCGGATAGATGTTAACGTTAGAGGACCTTAGAAGGAGGTTTGTGGATGTGGTATCCGCAGGTAAGTGGTTGTCCGTGTCCATTAGCTAGGTCGCTTTCGTTATCTTGGCTACCTTGGGTATCATGGGCGCGGGCTTCCCCCTCAACGCCCGCTCACTTATCGCAGGGTCATCGGAGGCTACATCAACGGGCACCACTTGGCCCGCCTCACGGTTGACTACGACCCTGCCCCTGATGGCTAATCCGCCGCCATCGAGGCGTAGATCTAAATGTGTGTGGCTAAAGAGCTCATAAACTTTTATCTAAGCCAGCAGTCTGTTGACTGGTACTTAATTAAGCTTTCCTCGGTAGTTGCATACCTTAAGGACCTCTACGGACAAGATGGAGTAGCTAAACTACTTCGTGAATTCCTTAATAGTGGTATCATAATCAACGCGTTGAAGCCATTAGCATGTCATGTAGATGTAGTTAGCAATGAAATAGCCATGAACCCGAGGTTCAAGGAGCTAAGGGCATATAGTAGTGTAATAATTGATTTCCTTAATACCCTAGAGTGCGGTGGTAAGGAATTAACAACCGGCGTGAGAAACCCTACATTTAGGGTTGAAGAAAGCACTTCATACGAGATTAAGGTTAAGACATCTAAAATTAAAATCCCTAAGATTAAAGCCACGCACATAGGGAGCCGTGAGCTACTTAAGATCGTAGCTATCACCACATTAGTATCGTTAATTACCTACGTCGCGTACGTCGTCATCAAGTCCATTCATAACTTACCAACTACGTACTATTGATTCTTAATTGCTTTTTCAATAGTCTCAACTACGTAATTACTAGCTCTCAATACCTCGTCGCTAAGCCCTATCCCGACATCAACGTTCTTAACTTGAATACCGATCACAAGGACCTCAACGTCTATATAGCTTCGTATCATCTTAATTAAGTCGCTTAAGGGTATGTAGTGGGTTGAGAGGGTTCCAACATTGCTTGCTAAATCTCCTTCACTTAATAAGTAGATGGATCCAGGTTCATCGCCCTCCCTATATACGGCATCGATTATGATCAGGCATTTAGGCTTATATTTAAGTACGATATCTAGCGAGTTTTCTAGACCTCCCTCACATACTAACACCTTCACATTATTTGAGCCCCTTAATGACCTCTTTAATTTCCTAGCCACGTATATGCCTAAGCCGTCATCACCCCTAAGCACGTTCCCCAAGCCTACAATGAGCACTCTATCAACGCCTGTTACCTTACTTCTTAGGACATTTACTAGGTCGGAGTGCATGTTATCGCCTACTACCTAAGGTGTACGACGTCGCCACTTAGTACCTTAATTAAGCCCCTCTCAGTTTCAATGTATAGGGAGCCATCTAAATCCACATCCTTAGCCAAGCCCTCAATGATGACGTCGTTGATTAGGTGGACTCTAACCTTTCTACCTATTGTTGAATTAAGTTTACGCCATCTATTAATTATCTGCTCTATATCGCTAGCTATTAAGTAGGCATAGTACTTATCTATCAGCTCTAATACCTTCTTAAGGAGCGGGGTTCTAGGGATCGGATAACCGATTAAGTCCCTTAAGGATATCGCATAATCCCTTAATGACTCCGGCAAGGAATTATTTACATTTACACCGACCCCTACTAATAAGTATATCACTCCATGAGCTTCAATCCTCCCTTCAACTAATATCCCAGCCACCTTCCTCTCATTGATTAGCACGTCATTAGGCCATTTAACCTTTGGATCGAGGTTGAGTACTTCATTTATGGCCTCAGCAACGCAGATGCTAGCCATTAGCGGAACTAGTTGTAAAGCCTTAATCTGCTGAGGTCTTAATACTAATGTAAACCATAAACCACCCCTCCCAGCTATCCATTCGCGTCCCAACCTACCCCTACCCTTACTCATCTCCTCACATAGAGTTATGGTTCCCTCAGGAGCACCTCCCTTAGCCAGTATATCAGCTAAGTCTTGGGTTGATGTACATACATTAGCGTAGTAGATACCGTACTTTAACTTTCTACTAGCAATCAAGCCTACGTTGAAGTGCTTTAAGTCTTCCTCTATGATTATTTTGTAGCCCATACGCGGATGCTTACTTATTACATAACCATTACTTACCAATTCATTGATGACTCTATTAATCGTTGACCTAGAGCTGTGAAGCGATTTAGCTAAAGTGCTGCCGCTTACATAGTCCTTAGAGTTTAGAAGCGTTCGTAGTACCTCATTACGTAGGTTTACGTCTGTCATAGTTCCATTAATCCCCCTGAGGCCGATCCCGTAAGCAGATTCTCACATAATATCTAATATAGGTTACCTCAGCTATCCGTAGCACCTCTATAGCTAGTAACTTACTAACTGCGTATGCTACCGACTT
Organism: Desulfurococcales archaeon; assembly: GCA_023255965.1. Lineage (GTDB taxonomy): Archaea > Thermoproteota > Thermoprotei_A > Sulfolobales > NBVN01 > JAGDWE01. Next base: position 3,804 of record JAGDWE010000023.1, read on the forward strand.
AAGCACCTGTAGCTTTGATCTTAGGCTACATGATTTACCGCATAAGTTGACTTGATATATTGCTCGTAGCTCACTAATCAATTTACCTCCATCAATTAATAGCTTAAATGCTATAGCGGTAGATAGGGCTAATTCGCAATTTAACTTACCTAATAACTTAATTAATGATGCCATCGAAATATCTCTAACGAGGATGGCTGAGTTTAAATAAATGATCGAGATCCTAGCTATGTATGAGGATATTATTTCGGGATTGGTGGACCCGGAAGCTAGTTGAATGATCGTCGTCAATATCATGAAAGGCAGTACAAATATGGCTAAATATGTAAGGACCTTAATTAAGTCCCTCCTTAAGCATATTAAGCAGGCTATTAGAGTAAGGGCTAGTAAGCATAGGACGACGTTGTATGGCAGGACCATCACTATAAATGCCATCATCAGAACGTAGATTAAGGATGATATAGTCATTAAATCCTCAACTTTCCCGTCCATTAACTTACCTCAGCACGCCTTCATAGATTGATCATATTGAAGTTCAACCACCTCATCACATACCCTCCTTAGGCAGTCATCATGTGAGGCCATAATAATCGTCCTACCCTCGAACCTTAATTCATTCACTAAGTTCATTAGAATACTAACAGATGGTCTATCTAGGCCTATGGTTGGCTCATCGAATAATATTATATTAGATGGAGATAGATATGCTAGCGCCATAGACAGCCTTCTAGCTTCACCAACACTTAATGTATGTGGATCTCTATCGATTAGATCCTTAAGGTTAAACATACTTACTACATCACTCAGCTTCGATGGTCTGTCACGCGTTCTGGAGTAGATCTGTAGCTCCTTAAATACGCTTCCAGAGTGAAACCAGTAGATAGGCTTTTGAGGAATGTAGAAAGCAGGGCCATCAACATAGATGCGACCACGGTAAGGTTTTAAGATGCCAGCTAATAACTTAAGCAGGGTTGACTTGCCTACGCCATTTCCCCCTAATACGCATAGTACCATGCCCTTAAGGACCTTTAAATTCAGGCCGTCAATTATTTTCCGGCTCCCGTACTTAAATGCCAGGCCCTCCACTATGACTGCGTACCTAGATGAAGCAGTCATAGTCCTCTTAACTACGTTGGGCTCTTCTACGTAGTCGTACCCGCCTAATATGATCACCTTATCCACGTAGTTATTAAGCAATTCGATCCTATGGTCAACTAAAACCACGGTAACTTTATGTTTAATGCATAGTTCCCTTAAAGTCCCTAATAAATTGATGAATGCATGTCTATCAAGATGCGATGTAGGCTCATCGAAGAGAAGCAATTTACTGCCACTATTCAACGCTATATATACTAATAATTTATATAATTCACCATCAGATAGCGAGTCCACGGGTCTATCACATAGGTTAATTAGCTCGCCGACAAGCAAATTACTCAATCTCAACTCATCACGTACGTTAACGCCTATAAAGAAATTCCAAGGATCCTGAGGTATGTAGGAAATCAAACCAGCCTTTACAGCATTAGCAGGCCTTAGGCCATATACTAATACATCACCGTGGACCTCATATGAATTATATAGGCCTGGGATTATACCAGCTATCACCTTAAGTAGGGTTGACTTACCGCTACCTGAGGGCCCGCTAAATAACACCAACTCCCCCTCACTTATCGTAAAACTTAGGTTGCTTAGTATGACCTTACCACCTATACGTACATTAAGCTTATTTACTTCGATTGCCGCTAAGCTATTAGTCAATCTTAACGCCCTGGCTCCTAAGTAAATTGGCTAATTCCTTAGAGAGCATTATACCTATGAGCGAGTCCATGAAGATGTCCTGGGGTACGAAGATGACTACGCTAGCTATAAATAGCATTGCCAATATGTCGAGGCTACATAATCCCATGGAGTACGTAATATTACGTGCCCAGCTAAGTAGCTCATTAGAGCCTAGAGCATAGTAAGCGAATACTAAGAAGCCTAGTAAGTACGTAGGCATCGTAGCCATTAATGAAATCGACATCAAGGCAACGACATCACGTAACTTGATCTCGTAGATATCAATTCCACGTAACCTTAAGTACCTCCTAGATAGATAACTCATTATAGCGGCTGAAGGCAGGAAGCCTAATATATAGCCGCCTGTATGGCCAACTAATACTGGGATCCCTCCCCTAAAACCTGAAGCCATTGGTAAGCCTAAGGCGATTAATAATATGTAAATTACCATGGATATTAATGAGTACTTAGGGCTTAGGAGCAAGCCCGTCATAACTACTCCGGCATTCTGCATGGTATAAGGTATAGGACCTACCGAAAACCTCAGCTGTGCGAATAAACCGGTTAAAACGGCTGTTAAAGTACTTAGCATTAATTTCATGTAGTCCATGTTTAGTTTCCCATGAAACTGTTTCAGAGAGTTACTAATTTATATTTTTACGTAGACCCAGAGGGACAGATACATCTAGCACTTGAAACTGTTTTATGTGCAAGGTAGCTACTAAGGATGAAAATTAAACCTAGGTAAAGATATCTCGCTTCATGAGTAAATGTAGTGCAGACTTAGCAGTAATTTCTGAAAACTCATGTCCACCTTAAGTGATTTAACCTCCGAAGACGTCTATACATTGACTGAGCCGCTTGATGGCCCTACTAATAAAGCCCACCCTTAACTCTATGAACATACTTAGATCCCTCATAGATCAGGCCCACGCTATCACCTAACTTAATCCTATTCGTAATGAGCTTCACTACGTCATCCACATTCCTAGTTATCTCAATATTATCAGCCTTCACCTCATCTAGTCCATCGGTCACAATTATTAGTTCTTTATCCTTTAGCCGCTCCCTAATACACGAGGCCACCAGATAGGGCACGACATCGCCCCCCTCAGGTAGCGACATTTTATCGTAGTTAAGCAGGTAGTCTACGAACTCCCTCGGACCACCTCCCCTACAACTAGTTAGAAGTACTATTAATGAATTCCTATGTGAGATCATTAAATTATTGAAGAGTGCTTTCATTGACTGATATAGATTAATATTTAGAGGTCTAGCATCAATTACCAGCGTATCGAACTTTCCGGCGACGTCTCTAATACGTAAATCGCTACACGCATCTACGGCTTTAGCGTAGGAAATACTTAACTCACCAATAGTTCCGTAGATAACTCCACCCCTGACATCGACTACGTTAATTCCATAGATGTCATTAGGTAGTAACTTTAATACGTAATCTATCTCCGACCTAAATGGATTGCCTTCTATGACGCCCGGTAACGCCATGGGGTGATTGTAGAACCTTACATGGTGTCTTATTATTGACTCCCTGCTAGATATTCCTGGCAATAATAGCTTAGCACCTCCTGAGAATCCCGACCATGGATGCGGCATAATGTAGCTAATAATGAGTATTGCGTCTGAATCGATTACAGACCTAAGTAGCTCTACCGGAATCCCTTGAGGAGTTGTACCTATGTATTCATGGACATCCTTATCCGCGTTATGTACGTGTATGGGGATGTTAATGTTGCCTACCATGTTGATTGCCTCACTAAGAGTCATCGAATGTAATCCGGTGGCTATGACCACCTCCACTTCAAGGCCATTTAGGTTGGGTATTATCGAATTAAGCAACTCCTTAGTCGGTGTAGGTCTCGTATTATCTGTTACTAATATCATCAATCTTCTATAATTACTTAAGGAATCAATTAGATCCTTTACGGACTCATTAACTACTAGGTGATTGCCTGGAGGGAGGTCGGTATATTTGAGGAAGGTCAAGCTATCCAACTTGCTTAAAAAATTAATTACTTTATCCTCAATCATCTGATGAGCTCTCATAGACCTGCGATGAATGATATTAGGTACAGCAACATCCCACCAAGTAGGACCCCGCTAAATACTAGCCGGACGCCAGCTACCTTCCTCAGCTCCTTAGGTATCAGGAAGTGATTTACAACTATAGTGACTGGTATGCTTAGGATTTGCTGTACCATGCCTAAGTAAGCCCCAAGCTTAATTAATTCTACGGGTTGGTATTGAAATGCGCCGCTAACTATAACTGATAATCCAACTAACGTGAACGCGCTAAGGAATAGCATGTAAGTCCTTCTGATGCCTAGGTCTTTGACCCTATTTGAGTACACCGTTAGGGTATCTGCCCAAGTTCTGGCCATAGCATCTAATATGCCTATTTGAGTGGACCACAGCACAAATATAGCTACAATTAAGTAGATGTAGAGGCCTACGGGTCCTACAATAGCTTCAAAGAACTTAGACTGCATTACCACCGCCTTAATACCGCTTAGGTCCTGAGGACTTAACTGACCAGCTAGTAATGCAGGCCTTAGCAACGCTCCAGCCAAGTACGTGAAGAGGAATAGCGATAACAGGCTTGGTATGAAGAAGAATAACATGGCCTCGGACTCTAATAGCTTAACCCACTTCCTGAGCCTTAGAACGCCATCACCGCTTACGTCCGGTAAGAACCCTAACTGCGATATAGTTGTCGGTTTACCTAGTAGTCCAGGTATCCTACCAACATATGCGGCCATACCTAACCCCTTATCCCTAACATATAGCGAGTAGAAGGCATTGCCCATAGCACCTAATCCAGCCCATGCGATGGCTGAAGCGAGCAACCTCATATCAACTCCTTGAGGTACGTAGCCAAAGCTGACTAAACCGCCTAAGGCGTTGGCTAGAGAGGCTGGGTTATTAATTGCAATCACAGATGCTGAAATTATTAAACCTACATTAAACACTATCATGCTGATGAAGCTGGCCAGGTATAGGCCGTTGTAGACGTAACGCGGGATCACTAAGGCAGCAACACATACTAAGTATGAAATCACCCCCCACCCCACGAGATCTATAGGGCTTTTCCCAGTAGCTATGTTGGCGAAGGTCCATAAAGCAACAGCTGAACTCACAGCCCAACTTGGCCATATAAGCGATACAGTCATTGCTAACAGCCAGAGCACAACCCACACTCCCCTACCAGGCACTCTTCCAGTGCCTTGAATCCAGCTCTCACCAGTAACAATTGTCCATCTACATGACTCAACAACCCAGAAATACTGAACGATTAATGCTAGTGGTATAATCCATAGTAATCCATATCCATGCTGAGTCACTAAAACCGGCCAAAGTATTAACTCACCAGCGCCTATGGCCATGGCAGTCAATATCGCTCCAGGCCCTACAACACCTAATAAGTTTCTAGGAGGCTCAGGTACTTCCTTTATGCCTAACAGAACTCTATTGAATTTAGTTATAGAACCTAGGGCGGATAGTAGTCTTGATTTAACTTCAGCCTCCCCTACATCCATTGGTATTGGGACACCTAAGACACCTCACTACTCTTTAGGGGGGAGCTTCTTAAACATTTCCATAACCTGAAATTAAAAATTATTTAATACGTTAAAGGAGTGCATCCCTAACCGAACTCCTCCTCGCCCTAAAGGGTGAGACCTTCAGATATGATCGATACACAAAATATTATATGATAATCTTAAGGGGGATGAAGAGATTACCTCATCAGGGACCTCAGATTTTAATTAATTCATCAACGTCTTCCAAGAAATTCCTCGAGCTTCCTCCTAGGTAATGTGAAGATAGGTTTCTCTGGCAGTATGCCTTGAGGCCTGAATATCGCTATTAACACTATTGCTAACCCTACAAAAGTATATTCAAGCCATACGGGGTCGAATGGAACGAAGGGCGCTAGAGCACCTCTATAAGTTACTATAATTGTCTTAACGATTACGAAGACTAACACACCTAAAGTAACGCCAATGTTGTTTCCAGTTCCCCCTAACATCATGAACGCCCACGGCCAGAAGGTCCATGTAACCCTAGTGTAGGTTGTTGCTATAGCGCTACCGGTATAGAATGCGTTAAGCGCCCCAGCTAGGGATGCTATTGAAGCACCTACCATTAAGGCGCATGTCCTTATCTTAGCTATGTCCCTACCGTAAACAGCTATCGCTAGTTCCGAGTCCCTCATAGCTCTTAATACCCTTCCGAAGGGTGACTTCGTAAGTAATTCAACAAATATTAGGATCAGTATCGCGAAAGTAAGTAACGTAAAGGTAGCTACAATGAACCTAAGCCCACCAGCCCATCTAAATGGATCTGGAACTAATACCCCGGTAGTTCCACCCATTAACGGCTGATAGTAGTAGGATATTAGCATTAATGTTTCACCCATCGCTAGTAGAGTTATTCCTAAGTAAGCTTCCTTCAACCTAATAGCAGGCCTAGACGTTAGGTACCCAATAAATGCCCCTGCAATCATAGCTATTATCAGTGTAAGGATGAATATGCCCACTGAGAGCGCCGGATTAGATTCAAGCACTCTATTAATAGCATCAACAACTTTGTAATTATACTCGTAGGAACTGTACTCAACGCCATACGGGTAACCATATATTGCAGCAAGAATCCTACCAGGTATAGCACTAGCTACTAAGGCGCCGGTAAGTACTGCAAGGACTCGACCAAATTGCGGTAAACCAGCATACCCTACTTCTATATTTAGGCTTAATGTTACGATTAGATATATGCTGAAATCGACGAGGACGTAGAGGACTATGGGTGGTATCTCCATTACTTAATCACCCCAATTCTATATAGTAACCTAGGCCAGTTAATCCCTGCTAGGCCCTTAGGATATACGAGTAACGTTACTGCCATGGCAATTAGCGGTATCACCGGCCTGTAAGGCAGTATCCAACCACCTACGATGCCTGAAAGTATGAGTATTCCTAGGTACTCACTCATCCCTATTAACAACCCTCCTAACATGCTGCCATTTATACTATATAAACCACCCACAATACTTGAGGCGAACATGGATACAACCATGCTATTACCTACCGTAGGATCGCCGGCGATACTTAATGATGCTAGGGCACCTCCAAGGCCTGCTAAACCACCTCCTATAAGCCATGATGCTAAGTAAATGATATTTGGATTTATCCCTAGGATGCTAGCTAAGTTAGGATTCTCGATAGTAGCCCTCATAGCAGTACCGAACTTAGTTCTAGCCAGAAATAAGTGGAGCGCTGCTATGGTGCTGACTACTATTATTGGTGATATTACAGCAGATGCCGGAATTCCCAATAAACTGAAATCGTACGTCTCAAGGACTATCCTTCTGGCATATAGCTTATAAGTCCTCGTTAGATAATCAGCGAACATCTGAATAAAAGATAGGAATACTAGATCAACACCCAACGTAGACATCATTAATGTTATTGGTGAGGCATTTCTCCTAAGTAGCGGGCCTATCACGAGTAGGTATACAAGCACTCCTAGGAATCCAACAAAAATGAAAGCCACTGGTAGGTACATGTACGGGTTACCTCCTGCAATGAACACTAATGCAAATACTATGTAGAATGCCCATGTAACGAATGTAGCATGTGCGAAATTGAATGTCCTCGTACACATATATATTAAAGTAATTCCAGCGGCCATTAACGCCAAGCTACTTGCGTATGAGACCGCCTTAGCTATCGCGATGACAGGTAGCATATTAAATCACTAAACTAACTCATAGTATATAGTTTATAAGCATATCTCTAAGGATGATGATTAGTTTACTAAGGCAATCAATACCTAATAATAAGATTTTTAAGCTCTAATATACTAGGATCTAAGAGGTGTTTAATATGGTAAATCAGAAGACTGTAATAGTAGCTATAGTCCTACTCCTAGTTGGTTTAGGCATAGGCTATGGGGTCGGAATTGCCGTGGCTCCGGTGAGGACTGTTACGACAACTATAACTGCTACAGCTGGAGTATCGGTTGGCTTAAGAGGTGCGGTACCGATAGCTGCATTATTACCGCTTACAGGTACGTTAAGCTCCTTCGGTGAGGAGAATAAGGTCGCGATAGAATTAGCTGTTAGTGAAGTTAATGACTGGCTTAAATCCATCGGAGCCCCTTGGTACTTACAGCTAGTGGTTGAGGATACTGCAACAGACCCTAAGACGGCTTTAGACAAGGTAAGGATGCTACATGGAAGGGGGATAAAGTTCTTCATCGGTCCTATGGGTAGCGGTGAAATTAGGGAGATTAAGTCCTACGTGGACTCCAATAAACTGCTCGTAATTAGCCAGTCATCTACGTCGCCAGCCTTATCGATTCCAGGCGACTTCATACTGAGGTACTGCCCAGACGACAACGTTCAGGGTCCAGCCATAGCTAGGGTAGCGTTTGATGCTGGAGTTAGGTACTTAATACCCGTATGGTTAGGTAATGCGTGGGGTGACGGTCTTAAGGACGCTACTGTCAAGGCATTCCTCAACCTACTTAAGAAGTACAACGAGCAGGGCGCGGTACATGAAGGTTTAAGGATTCAGGAAGGCGGTAAGGAGTTCTCAGTGGAGGTAGCTAAGTTGAATGACTACGTTACTGAGTGGGTAAGTAAGTATGGTGTTGATAAGGTTGGAGTCCTACTTATAACGTACGAAGAGGCGATACCGTTCTTCACGGTCGCAAGTAAGTACGATATCCTCGGTAAGGTTAAGTGGTTCGGTAGTGACGGTACTGCAGGTAATGCACTACTAGCATCTACAAAGGAGACAGCTGAGTTCGCAAATAAAGTTAAGTTCATCAGCACCATTGCCGCACCCTCTGAAACACCTAAGTTCGAGTATGTTAAGAATCATATAGTGAAGACGTTAGGTAGGGTACCAGCTCCCTATGCCTATAATTCCTACGACATAGTCTGGACCCTAGCCATGGCATTAGCCGTAGTTAACGATTATAACCCGGAGAAGGTTAGGGATGTGTTACCTAAGGTAGTTGAGAACTACTATGGTGCTAGCGGCTGGTTTAAGCTTAATGAAGCCGGTGATAGAGCGTTTGCAGACTACGAGTTATGGGCCATTATTAAGGAGGGTGATAAATACGTATGGAAGGTTGTTGGCGTTTGGAGAGGTGCTACGGACTCTATAGACTGGAAAATGAAGTTCTATTAAAGGCTTAACTTTAAATAAAAGATTTTTAGGTAGTTCCTATAGGAAACCTTATATTTGTTGTGTACCTACCCTTAATAAGGTGTTGGAAGTGAGCAACGATGATTACATGTTAGTAACAAAAGACGTTACCAAGGCGTTTGGAGGCCTAGTAGCCGTCAGAAGAGTAAGTATAAACGTTAGGAGGGGAAGCATAACCATGCTTATGGGACCTAACGGTGCAGGTAAGACCACATTCGTAAATACGTGTACTGGGGTGTATAAGCCAGATGAGGGCCGGATATACTTTGATGGCATTGATATAACTGGGCTTCCGCCGCATAAGGTGTTTAAGTTGGGCTTCGTTAGGACGTTCCAGATACCAATTCCATTTCAATCGCTTACTGTACTAGAGAACGTGTTAGCGGCGATGAATAGTAATGGCGAGCACCCATTAATAGCGCCAATTAGGAGAGCTTGGATTAGGGAGGAGGAGGAAAGCGTTAAGAAGGCGTTCGACATATTAAATAAGGTCGGGCTAAGCGCATTTTGGGACCTTCCAGCATATAAGTTAGGGGCAGCCCAACTTAAGATGTTGGAGGTTGCTAGGGCCTTGGCAGCTGGTGCTAAGTTAATAGCTTTAGATGAACCGGTAGGGGGCGTCGACCCTGCATATGCGCACAGGATCTTCAACTACATAAGGTGCTTAAAGGAGGATCTTAAGATGACCTTCCTGCTTATTGAGCATAGGATAGACGTAGCGCTACGATACGTGGACTACGTCTACGTAATGGATAAGGGGGCCCTAATTGCTGAGGGAACTCCGGACGAGGTGGTTAGGAACCCTAAGGTGATCGAGATATACATTGGTGAATAGTATGGCATTGCTAGAGGTTAGGAACTTAATATCCGGCTACGGCAAGTTCAGGGTGCTACATAACGTTACCTTGGATGTTAGAGAAAGGGAGGTAACGGTTATCGTAGGTCCTAATGGCGCGGGTAAGACCACACTACTTAATAGCATTATGGGCATAGCTACTGTTTTTGATGGAGTCATCCGATATGATGGTAGGAACATTAGGGGATTACCCACCCACATGATATCTAGGATGGGCATAGCATATTTACCTCAGATGGGCAACGTCTTTACTGATCTCACTGTAGCTGAAAACCTTAGACTGGCATCCTACCTACTCGATAAGTCTGAAGTTAATGAGAGGTTGGGCGAGGTTTTAGAGCTCTTCCCAGTACTTAAGAGCTTCCTGAATAGGAAGGCCGGTACCTTAAGCGGAGGCGAGAGGAGAATGTTAGCTATAGCTATGGGGTTGATGAGGAGACCTAGGCTGTTGTTACTCGATGAGATAACCACTGACCTAGCCCCCATAATAGCTAAGAGAGTACTAAAGCAGGTTGTTGACTTAAGGGATAAGTTAGGACTTACGGTGGTTCTCGTAGAGCAAATGGCTAGGATGGCCTTAGAGCTAGGCGATTACGCATACTTACTAGTTAGCGGAAGCATAAGGTTCAGTGGTAAGGCGCCGGAACTACTTAGCCACCCTGACTTCGCCGAGTTATACTTAGGCGTTAAGAAAATCTAGAAGTGCTAGTATAGACAACAAAAGAACGTTATACTGACAGGTGGTTGTCCATGCCCATTACTTTGGGCCCCCTCAATTATTTAGTTATTTGACTTCTTCGGGCATGGGCTTCCCCCCAGCGCCCGCTCGCTCTTCGCAGGGTCATTGAGGGCTACATTAGCGGGCACCACTTACCGCCCTACGGTGGACTATGACCCTGCCCCTGATGGCTAATCCGCCGTCATCGAGGCGGTCGAGCATCTATAGTGGCTAAAAAGCTCATAAACCTTTAACTGAGCCAACAGCCTAGGTCTAGTGAATACTTGTAATTACAATTAAAAGCCTCGTCTTTCAAGGCGGGATGAAGGTTTATAAGCCCTGC
>JAGDWE010000005.1 GCA_023255965.1 Desulfurococcales archaeon
GAAATATCGTAAGTTCCTACGTCTACGTTGCGGTGAAGGGCTTGCACAAATCAACGGCTATAGACCTTCATGAAATCCGAGACGATTTCGTAAGGACGTTCATTCCACTCATTAATCACATAAGGCTTTCAGCTGTAGGATTATAAATAAAATTAGGAGTTTGTCACTTACTTCTTCCTCGGTCTAGGGTGTCTGGGTCTCTCAGGTTTCGCTGCTTTAGGTGGTGGTTTAGCATAAAGCGTTTTTATTTCATCTATTCTCTCCTCCAGGCTCTTCTTTAATTTATCAGCTATGAATCTTCCTGTAAAGTAGTCTGCCTTAGCTGCGATAGCTAACTTGGTGGCTAACGCCCTAGCGATCTTACCTCTCTGCCATCTAGGTGCCTTATGGATTTCAGGATATTGAAATATAACTCCATGTTTAGGGGGTTTACCTCCGGTTCGTAAAGCCCTAAATAACGCTTTCTCAGCACCTAATACTTGAATAGTACTTGCAGGGAGTTTAGCTAGAGTTTCTAGACTGCCCGCAAGGCTTAATAACCTAGCACCAAGCAGAGGACCTACTAATTCTGTTATATTAGGTGCCACCTCCCTAATAACTGAAGTTAAATATGATGTAAGCTCGTCACGTAATTTATTAAGTTCCAACATTATATTGGCTAATGTCTGTATTGGCCTGATGTCGTGGTCTGAAAGCTCCGCACCCATACTCCTCCTCGATGCATCCACAATACGCCTGATCCTACCCTCGCTGAATCCTAGTTTCCTTAGCTGTACCTCATTTAAGTTCTCCCTACTACCTACGTAGGCGACTATCTTTGCGTAATCTATATGCTCACCCACTAAGTCATCTAGTTCTGGGAAGTGAATACTATACCACTCCCTAAGCCTTGAGGCAAATAAGTTAAATACCTTATCAATATCATCTATAGCGCGTATGGCCTGTATAACGAGTAAGTCCCTCTTCTGGGCGACTCTCCTTAGCTTATTTCTAGTTATCGCTAAGGACAACGTGTGTACATATTCATAGAATTCCCCCTCAGACTTCACAATGCCTAACTCAATAACATACTTTGGTAAATTACGCTTAAACCCTAATATAACACTATTATCGTACTCAATGATCGGTTTAAGGCCTAACTCACTTAAATACCTAGCGTAGCCCTCAGTTTCGACTATAATTTCAAGCTCCTCTTTGAACTTAGACCGCAGTTCATTAACTAAATTTATAAATTCATCCGTGGGCAAGTCCTCCTCTACCTTCAACGCCCTTTCAACTAACTTATTTATATCACGTGGAGCCAACATCATTGATATGACGTTTCCATTGATGTCTAAGGCAAAGGCCCCAATAGCTGTCTCAGTAATAGCTATCTTCATCTAATTGCACCTCTACTACTATGTGATGGAAATTTAAATTTGTTATAGTTTTCCTTAATTTAAATACTAGCTCAGAGAATAAAACATGAACTCTTCATTAAGTTTTAAAACTCGCTTGCCATAAATATATGTTAGGTTGATACTAGATGCCAACGCATGGATCAATGACTAAGGCTGGTAAGGTAAGGAGTGCCACACCTAAAATACCCCCTAAACCGAAGAGGAATCTAGTACCAAGGATTAGAAATAGGAGGGAGTTCTGGATCAGAAAAAGGAAGGAGAGCGGGCTACCAGTACCGACAGTTGTCCCTCCATCATCAATACCTACTAAAAAGAGCAAGACTTAATCTGATTTTTATAATGGGTGGACTTCACGGGATCTCAAGTCAGACCCGGAGATTTAGTAAGGATTTTCAAGGATGGCTATGTAATTGAAGGCATAGTAATGCCGTTGACTGAGTATAGTTCTAAGGATCTCCTGGTAATTAAGTTATCTAATGGGTATAATGTAGGGATATCTATAGCAGGGGCTCGTATTGAGGTAATTAAGGAGAGATACATAAACATAGAGGAGTTAACGGCTGAGGAACCTAGGGTGAGTTTTGTTAGAGGTATGTCAGATAAGCTGATTTCTGTGATAAGTACTGGAGGCACTATAGTAAGTAAGGTGGAGTATGGTACTGGGGCAGTTAAGCCAGCAATAACAGCAGAGGAGTTATTGGAGTTCGTACCAGAGCTTAAGGATCTAGGAAGTATTGAGGTCGTAGACCTATTCAGGCTATTAAGTGAGAATATGGACCCAGATCATTGGACAGCCATAGCTAATACTGTCGCTAAGAAATTAAATGGAGGTGTTGATGGCATTGTAGTAACTCATGGTACGGACACAATGTCTTACACGGCATCTGCTTTAGCCTTCGCTTTAAGGAACCTGCCAATGCCTATAGCTATGGTGGGATCTCAACGTAGCAGCGATAGACCAAGCTCCGACGCAGCATTAAATCTACTTTCAGCTGCCATAACTTCTCTTAATGCACCATTCGGTGAAGTTGTTGTTGTGATGCATGGTGTCATAAGCGACAGTTACTCATTGGTTCATAGGGGGGTTAAGGTTAGGAAGATGCATTCAAGCAGGAGGGATGCGTTTCAGTCAATTAATGACCTGCCTTTGGCTAAAGTCGATTACTCTTCGAGGAAGTTAATTATGATTAATAGTAGGTATATAAAGAGATGTACGAAGGGGGAATTAATAGTAATGCCTAAATTCGAAAAGAAAGTGGCTTTAGTTAAGGCATATCCAGGCTTTAATCATGAGATAATAGATTTCCTAGTGGACAGAGGTTATAGAGGCATAGTTATTGAAGGCACAGGGTTAGGACATATAAGCGAGTCATGTATAAGTTCAATACGTAGGGCAGTAGAGGATGATGTAATTATAGCTATGGCCACTCAGGCAATATTTGGTAGAGTTAACATGAATGTATATACCACCGGTAGGAGGCTATTGTTATCTGGTGTTCTACCGGCATCTGATATGCTACCTGAGACTGCATACGTCAAGCTCTCATGGTTGTTGGGTAATTTTAGTGATTTAAATGAGGTTAGAGGCCTCTTCACCGTTAATTTAGTGCATGAAATTAATGAAGTCCATGAAGAACGATTATTCCCTAAGTGGTACCATGGACTTTAATTACGATGAATTAGGTCTTCGCGTAGGTTTAGAAGTACATCAACAGCTTGATACTAAAGCTAAGTTGTTCTGTAAGTGTAGTACCAAGCTCTATGAGGGATCGTTTGAGGGAGTTGCAAGGATTGAGAGATATTTAAGGGTAACTAAAAGTGAGATTGGAGAGGTGGATCCGGCAGCAGTCTTCGAATTTATGAAGGGTAAGAAGATCATCTACTTAGCGCCAAGTAATCATACATGCGGTGTAGAACTCGATGAAGAACCGCCCCACGAACTAAACCGTGAGGCTCTTGAAATAGCTTTAGGCATAGCTATGGGATTCAAGTCTAAGGTGGTTGATGAAGTCCATGTGATGAGGAAGATAGTTGTTGATGGATCTAATACAACAGGTTTCCAGAGGACCGCAATTATAGCGTTAGGGGGCGAGTTAGATGATGACGAAGGCATTGTGAGGATTCAGACCATATGCTTAGAGGAAGATTCTGCTAGGAAAATTGATGACCTAGGGGATGCAGTAGTATACAATCTTGATAGATTAGGTATACCGTTAATCGAAATAGCTACTGCTCCTGATATTAAGAGTCCTGAGCAAGCATTAAGGGTTGCATCGAAAATAGGTTTGATGCTTAGGCTTACCAACAAAGTTAAGAGAGGACTTGGTACCATAAGGCAGGATTTAAATATATCAATTAAGGATGGCGCCAAAATTGAGATTAAGGGGGTCCAGAGATTAGAGTTACTACCTAAGGTGATCATGTACGAGGTTCTTAGGCAACTTAAGTTGCTGGAAATAAAAAATGAGCTGATTAGGAGGGGCGTAAGGGAGGAGGACATACAAGATCGCATATACGACGTCACCAACCTCTTCAGGGATACTAAGAGTAGGCTAATTTCCGGGAACGTAAGTAAAGGTTATAAGGTTTATGCCGCCTGTCTAAAAGGATTTAAGGGCTTGCTAAAGCTTGAGTTACAGCCCGGTAGGCGTTTCGGTACCGAGCTATCCGATTATGCACGACAGTGGGGAGGTACTTCAGGGATCATCCATACTGATGAGTTACCGGCGTATGGGATTAGTCATGATGAAGTCTTAGAGCTATATAAATATCTAGGTGCAAATATAGAATCCGACGCGATAGTTCTCACCGTAGGCCCTGAAGATAGGTGTATTAACGCTCTAAGGGCCGTTATTAACAGAGCTAAGGAAGCACTCCGAGGAATTCCCAAGGAAACTAGGGCAGCTAATGAAGATGGAACCACTAGGTATATGAGGCCCCAGCCAGGGGCTGCTAGAATGTATCCTGAAACCGATGTACCGCCCGTTAAGATCGATGAGCGCATCATTAAGGAAGCCCTTAAGTATGTCCCTAAGGACCCGGGTAGTGTTTATGATGAATTAGTACGAAAGTACTCACTAAGCCAGGAGCTAAGTAGGCAGTTACTTAGAAGTCCTTACATAACGTACTTCTATGAGTTAGTTCAGGAGTTCGGGGACGAGATACCGCCTCAATACGTAGCATCATTACTAACTATCCACATAGGTAGTTTAAGGAATGAAGGTGTGCCAGTGGAAAATCTAAGCATAGAAGTCATTAAACACGCGTTAAATGCTTTAAGGCAGGGAAGGTTGTCCAGGGATGGAGTTATTAATGTGTTACGCGAATATGCGTTAGATAATAGGAGGCCTATAAGTGAGTTGATAGAGAAATATTCTACCGCGTTAGATATAAAGTACATATATGATGCTGTGCATAGGGTTATCGACTCAAATATTGATGAGCTTGTTAAAAGGAAGGATAAGGCGTTTAACATAGTTATGGGCAGAGTTATGAATGAATTGCGTGGAAAGGCTGATGGCAAACTCGTTGCTGAAGTAGTTAAAAAGGTCCTCAATGAGAGGCTGGGACACGGCTACTAAGTGTAAAAGCCTCCACGACTTCCCTTAGGAAGTCAGGATTCTCATTAATTACTTTAAGCAATCTTCGTAGATGGACCTCACTGATATTTAATTCATTCTTCATCCTCTTAATATCCAGATGATTTGCTTCGTTCATTGCTATTGCTAAAGCTATCTTAGCTAAAGCGTACTTGGCTCTTTCAGTCCTAGATGCAAGTCTAGGGTACTTATTTACTATACTCATTACGATCTTTATCCTTTCATCGTTAGTCAACTCGGCGTTAACTGGGGCGGGTCGTTTAAATACCTTAATTAACGGTGCTTTGCCTGAGAAGTACTTCATAACCACGTCATTATCTACAACTAATCCGTACCTTGAAGCCTTTTCCATGAGCTTTAGATACAGCTTAGTATGCTTGCTTATTAACGAACATCTATAGTCGCGCTTAAACGAATCGGCGTCTTCATCGTGTTTTACTACTCCATCTAAGTATATTTTATCTAATACAGCACCGCAGTTGCCGCATATTATATCGCCTTTTTCATAATCCCATATTATATGGTTCGACCTACAGTACGTACAGGGCGTACCCATCACCAGGTAGGTAGGCGCTTAGGAATTGTTTTTAAGTTACCTAGGGTATTATACCTGCGAGTGTGGGGGTTCGGTGAAAGTAATAGGATTCCTAATTAACCCAATAGCTGGTATGGGTGGAAGCGTAGGGCTTAAGGGGACTGACGGCGATCTCCTAGTTGAAGCGTTAAGGAGGGGTGCCAGACCTATTGCACCCTATAGGGCGGATAGATTCCTTAGGAGGTTAAGGAAGTTGATTAATAGCAACTTAACCATAGTGACCCCGCCTAAGATCATGGGTGAGAATGCGGCTAGGAAGTACTTTAACTCCGTTGAGACGATAGATTTTAATGTTAGTGAAATTACGTCGAGTGCTGATACTATCAACTCATGCAAGTTGATGATCAGTAGGGGCGTTGACTTGATAGTCTTCGTGGGTGGTGACGGAACAGCAAGGGATGTATACAGTATTATCCGCGACTCAGTACCAATCCTCGGCGTACCTTCGGGTGTTAAGATGTACTCAGGCGTTTTCGCTTCAAGCCCTGAGGCGGCAGCTGAGGTAGTTAAGCTGTTTATTGACGGTAACGCGGAACTAGATCTATGCGAGATAGCGGATGTCGATGAGAGATCTCTAGGTATGGATGAAATTAGGATTAGAATTTACGGGATAGCTAAAGTACCATCACACCCCAATCTAATAGTACCGTCTAAAGACTTCAGCGGTAATGACATTGACAATAAAGAGGAGGTAGCAGAGTACATGGTATCGGAGGTAATGAAGCCAAACACTTTATATTTGTTGGGTCCTGGATCCACCGTTAAGGCGATAGCCGATAAATTAGGCGTTAAGAAAACATTATTAGGTGTTGATGCAGTATATAATGGTAGATTAGTAGGTAAAGATCTAAGTGAGTCAGATATACTCAACCTCCTAAGCATGTACAACAACGTCAAGGTGATAGTAAGCCCTATAGGAGGACAGGGATTTATATTTGGTAGGGGTAATCAGCAGATATCGGCTAGGGTCCTACGAATCATAGGTAAGGAAAACGTTATAGTGATATCGACGCGTAATAAGATAGCTAATTTAAGGTTCCTACGAGTTGACACCGGTGAACCGGTCGTTGATAATTACTTCGAGGGGTATATAAGGGTCATAGTTGGTTACAATGAGGAGGCGGTCGTTAGAGTACGAAGTTTTACTGGATTAGACGATGAATGACGCTCTGCGGCTGAAAGCCTCGCCTTTCAAGGCGGGAAGGAGGTCAGGTATCGTCAGTCAATAGGAGCGCGTATTGATTTTGACTCATAATTTGCATTTGTCGATCAACGTATTTTCCTTAGCTTACTAAGCATTTGATAAGTTGGACATCTGGTTAGTGGGTGATTAGCCATTACTTGATTTAGCCTACTTACTGAGGTGTTCTTAGGATATCGCTTAAGTTTTTCCGGATTGTTATAAGCTTCTTCAATTACCTCCTTATATATGCTGGCGTAGTATTCTATAGATTCTTTACTTTCGCTTTCAGTGAATTCTATCATATGGGCTTCCTTAACGATTAATGGAAAGTATATCGTTGGTGCATGTACCCCCCTATCGAGCAATGCCTTAGCTACGTCCTCAGCAGTAACTCCAGTGTCCCTAAAAAGGTTTTCAAGGCTAATCACTACCTCATGTTTCCTGAATTTATTGTCGCCATATGGTATAGTAATGCCCTTTAAGTCCTTAATCAACTTTATAAAGTAATTGGTATTTATCACAGCAACCTCGCAGACCTCGCGTATTTCAGGCCCTAGTGACAGCAGGTATATGAATGACTTAACCAATGGAATTACATTCCCATAGAACTGTGAAACCCTACCTATGGTTTTACTTCTATTATAGCTTAAGAAGTACTTACTACCATTAAAACCTATAGTAGGTACTGGGAGGTAGTCCACCAATTCACCTTTAGCGCAGATTACGCCAGCACCAGGACCTCCTCCGCCATGGGGTGCACCGAACGTTTTATGTATGTTTAAATGTACTATGTCGAATCCCATATCGCCGGGCCTGACAATGCCAAGTATGCCATTTAGATTTGCTCCATCGTAGTAGAGTAGGCCGCCAGCACCATGTACTTCGTCTGCTATCTCAAGGATCCTACTCTCAAATATTCCTAAAGTATTGGGATTAGTTAACATCATACCTGCCGTCTTACTACCAAGTACTGCCTTAAGTGCTCTAATATCTACTTCACCGCTCTCAGAGGTAGGTATTCTTATTATCTTAAATCCAGCCATAGCTGCACTTGCTGGATTACTTCCATGAGCATTATCAGGAATTAACATTTCATCCCTAAAGGACTCACCTCTATCTATATGGTACTTCTTAATCATTAAAGCGCCTGCGAATTCGCCTGAAGCACCCGCAGGGGGTTGTAGACAACATTCATCCGTACCTGTGATTTCAGCTAACCACCTTTGAAGGTGGTACATTATCTCAAGTATCCCTTGGACTGTATCTTCATCCTGATATGGATGAAGCCCTGTTACTCTCTCGTCTATTAACTCCTCGCATATCTTAGGATTATACTTCATTGTACATGAACCAAGAGGTACCGGCCCTAGGTCAACTCCATAACTCATCTGACTTAATCTAGTGAAATGCCTTACGACCTCTATCTCGGAGAGGTTGGGAATCCTCGGTAATTCGGATCTAAGGATTTCTTTTGGTAAGTAGTTCTTTACATCACCTACTTCACGTACTATGTCTGTGTCGATGGTTATATTAAAGGTAGGCTTTGAACATGTACTTACCTCGAATAGTAATGGTTCATTCCATCTGGCCTGTTGCCACATTTACATACCACCTCTTAGCGCTCTCTCCACGGTAGTTGCTAGTAGATCTATATCTGATTTAGTGTGGAGCTCTGTAAAGCACATTATACATGACTCACCTAACTCAGGAAATACGTCACCTATATACTTACCCCCGAGTATGCCAGCATTAAGTAGTTTTATATGTACATCGCGATACTTTTTACCCATAATAGCTAATGTTACCTCCCTAAAATACCTGCCTTCAGCAAACAAGGGTGCTTTAACTCCCTTGATCTCCGATAACCTCTTAATAGCATAGTAGGTCTTGTACAGCATGTCCTCTCCAAGTTTCTTGATCCCTTCAGAGCCTAAGAGACTTAAGTAGACGGCTGCCGCTATAGCCATTAGTGAACTGTTGGTCGTTATGTTAGATGTTGCTCTCTCACGCCTTATGTGCTGCTCCCTTGTTTGGAGTATTAATGTGAATCCTAGCGAGCCTTCGCTGTCTATGGTGGCGCCCACCAATCGACCTGGTAGTTGAGTTATCATCCTTTCATCGCGTATTCCGAGGATACCTAAAGAAGGGCCTCCAAAGTTCATGCCTAGGCCTAACGACTGCCCATCGCCGACGACTATATCAGCTCCAAGCTTACCTGGGGCTTCCAGGATACCTAATGAAATGGGCAGCGAATTAACTATCGCTAAAGCGTCGTATTTATGTATTAGGTCTATGATGTCCCTTAGGTGGACTTCAATGACGCCGAAGTAATTCGGGTTTTCGATGTACACAGCACTAACATCGCCTCTCATGAGCTTTACCTCCAGCTCACTAATGTCTATAGAACCGCTTAGCTGGTCATATCTAACTCTATCCATCTCTGAGCTCATCCCTAAGGACCAAGTCCTTATAACCTCATATGTTTCTGGATTAACATTTAACGGAATTAGGATCTTTCGCTTTTTATTTATCCGTACCGCCATTCGTAGGGCCTCGGCAGCGGCTGTGCTCCCATTGTACATAGATGCATTTATTACTTGTACTCCATATAGCTCAGCTAGCATGCTTTGGTACTCAAATAGTGCTTGCAGAATCCCCTGGGATATTTCAGGCTGATAGGGAGTATAACTAGTTAGAAATTCACCTCTACTAATAATATGTCTAACTACTGCAGGAACGTAATGAGCGCATACGCCCCCACCCATGAATGGCGGTGGATCTGTAAACAACCTATTTTTAGACATCAATCTATCGAAGTACCTCTTAACTTCATACTCGCTTAGCGATCTACCTAAACCTACGTTTAATTTGCGGTTAATGATTAGTTCCTTGGGTACGTCATTAAATAGCTCTAAAACGTCATTAACGCCGATGCTCCTGAGCAGTTCCTTCTTTATCTCGGGTAATGAATTAGGTATCCATTGATGAGGCATTTTACCACCTTAATCAATTTATTCGTTGGCAGCATATTTAAATAGCTATAAAAACCTTCATGTCTAATATAAGCTGTGGTATGCATGTTAAGGACGCCTTTAGAAGGCATTGAGAGAGCCCACGGGGCTAACTTAGGTTTGTTTGCTGGATGGTTAACAGCTCTGGATTTTGGCGATCCGATAAGCGAGTGCAGAGCTACGAGAAGTTCGGCCACGTTATTCGATGTAAGTCATATGGGTAGGTTGGAGGTTGACGGTAATAAATCATTTGAGTTGCTTGATAAGCTAATTACTAAGGACTTAAGTACATTAAATCCTGGGGAAATGAGCGGTCCGGCTTTAATATTAAATGAGAACGGCGGCATTAAGGATGACATAATGGTATACATGGTTAACGATAATAAGTGGTTAATTGTGTGTAATGCTGTGAATAGAGTTAAGGATATTAATTGGTTGCTGGAGTGGCGGGATAGGTTAGGATTCACTAATGGCGACGTCAGCGTTAAGGACTTAACTACCGATTCAGTATTAATTGCTGTCCAAGGGCCTAAATCATTAGAATTGCTCGAATCCATAGGTATTAAGGACGCATGTAAAATTAGCTTGCTCAACTTCATGCAGAATATTAGGGTAGGTGAATTAAGTATTTACCTTATAAGCAGAAGCGGCTGGACGGGTGAGGAAGTAAGGTCCTACGGGTTTGAGCTATGGACTGATGTATTAAATGGTGTCAAACTATATGAGTCCTTAATTAAGGCAGGTGCTAAGCCAGCGGGCTTAATAGCTAGGGATATCCTAAGAATTGAGATGGGCTACGTCCTTTACGGCAATGACATCGATGAAGCCGTAAGCCCAATTGAAGCTAGGTACTGGATGGCATTAAGTAGGGGTAAGGATGAATGCGTGGGCTGTGATAGGGTATGGAGTAAGTATGTAGGCGGTGTTAATAGGCTGAGGTATGGACTAAAACTAAAGAGAGGAGTAAAACACATCCTTAGGAGGGGGTATAAGATCCTAGCAGGCGATGAGGTGGTTGGTGAGGTGACAAGCGGCTCCTACTCACCAACTATTGAGAGGTCTATAGGAATGGCCTATATTAAGGTGGATCACGCATATATAGGTTTTAACTTGGATGTAGATATTAGGGGGAACAGATATGAAGTTAAAATTACTGATTTCCCATTCATTTAGGGTGTAAATTATGAGTGAAGCTCACATTACTGTTAGGACATCTACTGGCGAGTACTTAATAAGATTAGATGTTAGGTATACGGAGAGTGATGAATGGGTGCTGATAAGAGGTAATACAGCGTTGATAGGGATCACGGATTATGCTCAGAAGAAGCTAAGGAGTATAGTTAATGTAGAGTTGCCAGCTATAGGTAAATATGTAAAGAAGGGAGAAAGCGTAGCTGTCATCGAATCAGTTAAAGCCGTAGCTGATGTTTACTCGCCATTAAGTGGTAGAATATTAGAAGTTAATAATGAGTTATTAACTCATCCTGAGTACATTAACGAGGATCCGTACGGCAAGGGCTGGATAATTAAGTTAGAGATATCAGACGTTAATGAAATTAATGATTTATTAAGTCATGAAAAGTATATAGAGAAGATAAGGAGTAGCGAGTGAGGTGGTATTTTGTACTTAAACTTACCGCCTAGGGTTAAGGTTTTAGAGGCCTTAGGTTCTATAGCTGATGGCAGAGTTAAAATAATTAACGAATATGAGGCTGAAGTTACATCATCGGTTGGGGATAGGAAATATGTTGTTAAGGTGGATATTAATTCACGTATGGTATTTAGCAATGATAATGGCACGTTATATAGGAATTATGTCGGATACCCTGTAATCGCGTTTCTAATTCTGAAGAATGTAATACCATATGACGAGAGGTTAGCTAATGCATTAAAAGGTATTAATTGGCGTAGGCTTAACGAGCTATATAAGAATTACTCATTAGTCGAGAAGCATATTAAGTCCTTGATCAGCGAAAAGGGATTTAGTGGTGAGTACGTAGACCTATACATTGATAAGGTCCTTAATAAGCTAAGGAGACTTAATCTTAAGAAGGCGAATTCTATAGAGGAGTTTATGAGATGAGATCTCGGTTTAATGTACCTCGGGGCTAATAATGCCCAGAGATTATATTAGGGTAAAGGATGGATATAGGTTAATTATGGATTTATTCTCACCTTACAGACGTAGGATATATGCGTATAACGAGTCGATAAAGGAGTTTGGATACTACCTGAAGCCTATACATATAGTAGTTAAGAAAGCTACAAATTTAAAGTATATTTACTTTGGAAGGTATTGGTACAGATTAGTTAAGATGGATGACGGCAGGGTTAAATGGATTTATATAGGTAGAGAAAAACCAGATCCCCATCTACCAGATCCCCCTTTAAATCCGTTTGAGGGTTTAAGGATAATGGTTGTAGATGACGACGTTATCGTAGACGAGTATGTGTATAGGATCCTAAATACTTTCCCAAAAAATCGATGAAAATGGGATTGATTCTTCATTAACAACACCAATAATTATACCAAAGACGATCCTAGATCTTTCAATAAGGGTTAATTAAAGGTGATGTTTTGGTTCCTTAATGATCTGTACTCATTAATTATGTTGAGTAATTTATCATAGTTAACTTCATTTAGGTGTCGCTCCTTTTCCTTAAGTCTATCTTCTAATCCCTCTAGATTCATGAGAATATGTTTATTTAGTAGGACCAAGTCATCATTAAGTTCAATATAGTCCTTACATGTATATATTACAGTGTTTAATTCTCTAAAATACTTCATTATTACATCATCGCCCAGCTCTT
This sequence comes from Desulfurococcales archaeon, assembly GCA_023255965.1. Taxonomy (GTDB): domain Archaea; phylum Thermoproteota; class Thermoprotei_A; order Sulfolobales; family NBVN01; genus JAGDWE01. The sequence continues at coordinate 12,600 of JAGDWE010000005.1, forward strand.
TCGGAGTTACTACCCTTAAATTGAGATTTAGGAGAGCCCTTCTAACGGATTCATCGACAGTCTCAGGGACATCGTTGATTAATACTACTTCACGGCTCTTTATATTGCCTAGCGAATTAGATGATTTAACTAATTCCTCCATACTTAACTTCTGTAGTTTTCGAGCTAGAATGTATTCCCCAGTAAATAAGTAATTAAAGTAGCTTCTGAAATTATCTAACGCTCTTAATGACTCTGATATCTGCATTTCTAGCTTATTCACATAATTAGTCACCGTCTCTAATCTATGCTTTAATTCAGCGATTTCTCGCTCCTTAGCTAGTTCGGCATTCAACTCTATGGATCTTAGATGTAATTGGCCTTCTAAATCATGCAGCTGCTTTTCTAATTCATTAACACGTTTAATTAATAGATCACGCTCTCTAATTACTTTCTCGATTTCATTTACAAACTTCCTATCCTTCTTATCTAATTCCTCGCTAACTAATGATTTAATGACCTTTACTAGCTCCTCATGACGTTCCTCAAGATCCCCTTTAACGATGTAATCGTTTATCACTTCCTCAATTATGTCAGCTACCGAGAAGCCTTTAATCACCTTTGCTTTATACTTTTGCATCTTTACGGTGGATAACCCTATTTCATGTAATTTACTCTCAAGTTGCCGAAGCTTATCCTCAAACTCTTTATATACTTTAATGCACGACGCTAATGCATCCCTTTCATGCGTATTCTTAATATCTACCTTATGGATTGATATGTAATCATTTACTAGCGCATCCTTCTCACTAGTGCTCATAGATTTTGATGGAACGTAAAGCTTAACATTTAGGCTGGCCGCCAACTTTATGACAGTCTCCGGCGGCGGATTCTTATCAGTGGACACCACCACTGGTGTGCCGTACCTTAATATAAGCTGGATAATTTCATCCCTATCTAGATTCCTACTGCTAGTTATCTTCAACGGATTGAGATCTAGATCTACCACTGCTACCCCAGTTTCAATGCCTGGATCCACACCAATTATGAGATACCTCTCTGGGGTATTCTCACCATAGAATATGCTTAATGCTTTTTTATGAACTACCGGCTTAACTTTAATGACAACGTTTAATTTCTTGAATGGTTTAATTATCCTATATACTTTATCCCTTGATGCATAAATTGTGAACAAAGCTCCTTCAATACCTCCCTTACTTCTCCTAATAAACACGTCGTAATCTATGCCCTCTCTATCTAACTCCTCTTTAATTTCCTTAACAACCCTTAGAACCGACGTCCTTAAGCCCCTCTTAAATCTATCGGAGCTTGATCCGCCAGACCCTGGGACCCTACTTCTTCCTACTAATACCTTAACTTTATCTTCAAATACCCTTAATTCCGTACCATAGCCTTTAGCGGCTAATAGAGCTAAGAGCTCAGCAGTTCTTCTGGGGCTTAACTTGCCTTGCTCAAGGCTAATGCCTAGCTCGCGGACCAACTTACGTAAATCTATCAGCTCACCATTAATTAACGTAACTTGAACTATCTTACTCTCAGGGGGTAGAAGCTCGAGGATCTTGATTAGGTTTTCCTTATTCCCGCCCAACTCCATGATATTATCTATAGCAATTATATCAGGCCTCAATTCCCATAATATCCTAATAAGTCTACTTAGACTTACATGCTCGTAGGATGTTAATGTAGTACCCCTCAAGACGGCTATTGAGTAACTAAAATCGCTTAACCTCCCTCCTACAGACATTACATCTACACCAATTATAGGTCTATCATCATCTAGCAACTATTACAGCCCCCTGACGATAACACCACGTGGTTCTTACGAGATATCCTATGTTAAACCAGCTTATAATTCTTCTAAATCGTTATTTACTCTATAATCACCCATTCATTTGGCGATGGGTCTTCGCGTTGGTGAGTCTCAGGAGCTACTCTCAAGTAGTGCTATGTGAGCACATAAACCACACTCCAACGCCACTTAGGCGATGATTCATAGCTTAACCCATAACCTCGAGCCCCTAAGAAGGGATAGGGGGTGGCGCGCCTAAGACCAGGTGCAGGACTAAAACTCCCGACAAGGGAATATAGCCAAAAC
>JAGDWE010000071.1 GCA_023255965.1 Desulfurococcales archaeon
TCAGTATAGGATTGAGGGTGATAGGATCGTCATCAAGGGTCTCGGAGCCATAGGGTTTATCGTTGTTGAGTATAGGGGTTTAATCCACGTGAGGGGAGAGCAGGGTAGGCTGGAGATAAGATACGACCCCGATAGGGGTAGGTGGTATGCACATATATCCTTCTCGGAGGTTAGGGAGAAGCTTGTTAGAGGATCGTGGGTTGAGGTGCCGAGAGAGCCTAGAGGTAGCCTAGAGGCTGGAATGGATATCGGCATAAACAATCTTATGGCAGTCTACGTTGAGGACGGCAGAGCGTTTCTAGTCAATGGGAGACCTTTGAAGGCGATATCACGCTACTGGATGAGAAGGATAGCGCGGTATCAGTCAACGTTGAACAAGTATAGGTTGAGGACGTCTAGGAGGCTCAGGCTCATGTATAGGAGTTGGAGGTTGCAAATTAAAAACTACATAGACTCTAAGGTCAGATCTGTTATGGAGAAGCTCTACGAGATGGGGGTCTCAAGGCTTAAGGTAGGGTATCCAAGATACATCTCTCAAGAGAATGGGGACTTCAACAACGTCCATGTCTGGACTTACGGATACCTACTGAGAAGGCTAGTGGAGGTTGGCGAGGAGTATGCGATAGAAGTTATACTATCGAACGAGAAGTGCTCCTCCTCAAAATGCCCGCTACACAGAACTGTGGAGTGTGGAGTGAGGATCAAGAGAGGACTGTTCAAATGCGTCAAAACCAATAAGGTGTTCAACGCAGACCTAGTAGGAGCATACAACATACTAGTAGACGCAGAACCCATAACCCCGAGCCCCAAGAGGGGTAGGGGTAATGGGTCGGAGACCCGACCCAGGGCTGAACCCTCCCAGAGGGGATGTAGCCCAAACCCCAGCCCTAACGGGCGGAGCCCTCGCCCTTCAGGGCGGGGAGGAGGTCAGCTGCCTACCAACCTCATTGTACGCGGTTTTTTAAACGGCTAAAAAAGTATATTAACTTAAGGGAGTTCAGTGGCACCCCCAGATGCGTATGTAGTTAGGACGAGGACGTGGCTGGATGATGATGAGTTCAAGGAGGTACTGAGGATAGCCGATTATGTAGGTAGGGAGGAGGGTTACTCCACATTCGTATTAAATATAGATAAGATAGTTAGGAATAATTATTCGGTAGATGACGTCATCGACGTCCTTGAGAGGTACGAATTCGCCTACGACAGTAGGCTAATTGACCTGCTGTCTAGGAGCATATCAAGAGCCAACGAGGTCATTATGGAGTTGGATAGTAGCGGTAAGTACATAATCATGAGGGCTAATACCTACTTGGGTAGCGTATACGATAAGTTGAGGGATTACGTAGCATATGATAGGGTAAATAAGTTATTTAAGGTAAAGCCATTTAACTACCTCAAGGTAATTGAGGTACTTAGCTCGGCCGGATTTAAGGTAGTCGATAAGACCGGGTTTAAGGTGCCTCAACCGCTGCCAGTTAAGCTAGAGTTTAAGGGGGTTTTAAGGAGCTATCAGGAGGAGGCGCTTAATAGGTGGCTATCTAATAAGTCCCAGGGAATAATAGCCCTTCCAACGGGGTCGGGGAAGACGGTGATAGGCATTGCAGCTATCGTTAAGCTGTGCGAGAGGACCCTAATAGTTGCATACACTAAGGAGCAGCTGATTCAGTGGAGGGATGCCATCCTCAAATTCACCAATGCACCGCCATCAATTATAGGTATGTACTATAGTGAGGAGAAGAAGGTGGCTCCAGTAACGCTGACCACGTATCAGACCGCATATAAGTACGTGTTTAACCTAATGCCTCACTTCACATTCCTCTTAATCGATGAGGTGCATCACCTGCCGGCTGAGAAGTTCAAGCATATAGCTGTGAATTCGATAGCGCCATATAGGATGGGGTTGTCAGCAACCCCATATAGGGAGGATGGAAAGCACCAGATACTATTTCCCTTGATGGGCGGTGTGGTCTACTATAAGTCGCCTGCTGAGCTATCTGAGGAGGGATTTCTAGCCCCGTATAAGGTGGTAACGGTGTACGTTAGACTAACTAGCGACGAGAGGAAGAAGTACTTAGAGTTGATTAAGAGATATAGGGCGTTAATAGGCAACAGCAAGTTCGAGGAGGTGTTGGAGGCCGCTAAAAGAGGTAACCCAGTCGCTTTAGAGGCGTTAAGGATACATAACTCCATTAGATCCCTTGTCCAGAAATCTGCGAGCAAGGTCGAGAAGGTCAAGGAGATAGTGGAGCAGGAGCTAAGTAAGGGCAATAAGATAATCGTATTCGCGCACTACGTAGACTTAGCTGAGGAGATAGCTAATAAGGTAGGCGCCCTACTACTTACCGGGGACGTAGATAAGGATAGACGTGAGCACGTATTAAATAGGTTTAAACAGATGAAGAGCGGCGTACTAGTAGTTACAACGGTAGGTGATGAAGGCCTAGATATACCGGATGCGTCGGTAGGCATTTTAGTGGCTGGCACCGGGTCTAGGAGGCAGTTCATTCAGAGGTTAGGCAGGCTCCTGAGGCCTAAGGAGGGTAAGGAGGCAGTGCTATATGAGATAGTAGTTAAAGGGACTAGCGAGGAACTACAGTCGAGGAGGCGTAAGTCCTTGGATGTAGATTTGGAGGAAGAGGCTTAGCACGTATATAGTAATGATCGTAGCAGCAGGTAGGGCAGGCCCTCTAACCTGCAGTTAATTACTATGGATCTACTCGGCAGCTCCAGCAGCAATTCCCTTGAATCAACGAACACTAAGGGCTTGCCTAGAAGGCTGACCTTCCTTAATTTATTGAAGCTAAGTAGAGTTCCATCAAACATTATGCTCGGTAGGTTATACGTTATTAGGTGGTTCCTAAATAATGCCCTTAAGTAACCCTTAGTGGGCCGCCCCTCAGCGCCCTTAACTGAGGTTAGATCGGCCACTAGCTTATGTCTTAAGACCACATCATCTAATTCCTCGATACTTAAACACCCACTACATGATAGGATCCCACAGCTAGGGCCAGCAATTAATTCATCTGCGTTTAAGCACTTAATTACGTCTAAGCCAAGGTCGTAGAGCACATTTAGCTCGGTATCTGATAGGACTTTAACTGATTTAGGTATCTCCTTACAGTCAATCCATGACGTATCAGCAATAACGTATTCGAGAGCTAAATCACTTAATCCACTTAAGTCTAAGTCGTAACTACTGAAGATAAATGAGAGTGGGGGGATGGCTAGGGATCTCCTAACGCCCTTGATCAATACCGTAGCGAGGGATGTACTTAAGCTTAAGTAAGCATGTATCCCACTCGACTTACTTAACTTGATGGCGTAGCCAACCAACTTGATTAGGGTGCTTAGGTCGTAATTCCTTGGGATTAAGACCTTAGATCCATCTAAAAACCTCATGAATAAATTCCACCCATGAATTCCCATCATTATATGAATTGATGTTTTTCATGCTTTTAGCTAAGGACTTAACCGCTTCTCCCTTAGACGACCCCGGGCGCGTCCTAAGGAAATTCATTCCAGCACCAATAGTATTAATTACATGGAGCTTATATTCCACAGCGTATCTCGGTTAATCGAGCGGCCGGGGTGTTTAATTTAAAAACCTCAGTAACCGAGTTATCTGGGTGGTGGCGTACTTATGAGTTCTACGAAGGTCACCGCATCTGCCCCGGGTAAGGTTACTTTATTTGGCGAGCACGCAGTAGTGTATGGCGAGCCGGCCCTAGTCGCATCAATAGGTAAGAGGGTCTACGTAACTACCGAGTTGAGGGATGATGATCATGTTAGGATTGTTGCGTCAGACCTCCAGGTACCTGGGCTTACGGTTACCTTTACGGGGGAGGAATTAATTGTTGAGACGGACTACGGTAGGACCATATCGGCAGTAGCTTACTTAAAGACGGCGATCGACGTCGTCTCCAAGTACTTAGGCGTATTTAAGGGGGCTAACATCGTTGTTAGGTCTGAGATGCCTGTAGGTGCTGGATTAGGTACTTCAGCGGCAGTAGCCGTCGCAACAATACTATCCTACTCAACCGCCCTAGGATATGCCTTAAAGAAGGAGGAGGTAGCTAGGCTTGGGTGGGAGGTGGAGAAGCTGGTTCAGGGTGCTGCATCACCTATGGACACGTCAATTACTACGTATGGCGGTGTAATTAAGGTGAAATTACTTAGTGGTAACGACTACGAAGTGAAGGCATTACCCAGGGTCAGCGACCTACCAATAGTTATCGGGTACGTTGAGAGGGAGGCTAGGACTAAGGATCTAATAGCCAAGGTTAAGAGCTTAAAGGATAGATACCCGGAGATAGTCGACCGCATCATAAGGACTATAGGCTTAATAACTGAGATGGCTGAGGCGGCGTTGATAGGTAGCGATTTAATAACATTAGGTGAGTTAATGAACGTTAATCAAGGACTCCTGGACTCCCTAGGAATTTCAAATAGGAGGTTATCTGAGTTAATATACGCAGCTAGATCGGCTGGAGCCCTAGGATCTAAGATAACTGGAGCTGGCGGAGGAGGTTGCATCATAGCCTTAGCCCCAGGAAACCAGGATGCTGTGGAGGTAGCTATAAGGCTGGCTGGCGGTCATGCAATAAAGACATCACTAGGTGGCCCTGGAGCGATGGTACATGGATGGTAGCCAAATCATCTTAAACCCCATCAACATCCACCTTATTATATGGTTCGCCAGGGCTCGATGGATTTATAACGCTTAAGTTGCTCAGGGGATGTTTCTACGGGCGCGAGGGGGCCATAGTCCTTTATCCCCACCTTAAAAGGTAAGGCATTGGCTTTTCATAGTAGTCGGCTTCACTATTCGTCGAGTTCATAGTAGCGACCTAACTTAAATCGCTTGTTATAAGAGTCACTCAAACCATCTAGGCATAAATCCTTAAACTATAAGTGAAGCAGCCATTGAGCGCATGTGGAGCCGCCGGCGGGATTTGAACCCGCGACCTCCGGCTTACGAGGCCGGCGCTCTACCCGCTAAGCTACGGCGGCTCTACTATATCTCCTCATGTAGTCCTAAATATTCTTTACCGTTAATTCCTTAAATCTTAGCGCATCTTGAGTCATATATACGTTATTGAACATCACGTACACGTCCTTACCCCCCTTCAGGTAGTCCTTAATTATGTTGTTCAACTTCATTAGATCCTCATCCGTGTACTTATACCTGTAGTTCACTTCATCGCCGCCTAATCCATGTAGCCTGAAGTAGCTCACCTCCTTGGTCATTACCGGCTTGGCCTTGAGTACGTCGACTACATGTATTACGTTCTTAAACCTCATCACTATATCTAATATCTTATCCGGATTATTGCTCCAGCTGCCTCTAGGCTCCCAACCCACTATGAAGTTGGATGTATCTACTGTCGTGAAGAACTCTAATGCATTCCTGTAGTTCTCCTCACAGTAATTGAATGTAGGCGGCGTCTGAACCACAACTACCCTAGCATTTAACTCCCTAGCCGCTTTAGCTACTAGCTCCCAAGCCTCAAACACCTCCCTAGTGGGCCTTAGGAATCCATACCTATTAATCAACGATCTATCTGGGACTACCTTGGCCCTCCTCCAGGTAGGTGAGTCCAGCGGGTGAGTCACCGCCTGCCAGCACTTCATGGCGAATACGAATTCCTGCGGCGCCTCGCTCCTTAATGCCCTTAACCTGCCGATGTCCGGCGGATTGTAGAATGTTTCCTGGAGCTCAACCACGTTAAACAGCTTAAAGTACTTAGACCTGGCTATACTGAATCCGCAACAACCTACATATAGGGCCATATCCACCATTACATAGCTTAAATTAAATTAAATAAATCACTTAAGACCCCTCAACTCGAACTTGATTTCACCATCGATCTCTATCAACGCGTAGAAACCCCTAAGCAACGGTCCGGGGTTAATGACTAGAGTACGTCCTACGTAATCATATCCCCTACCCTCATGGATATGACCGCAGATGGTTATTAACGGTCTACAACCCTCTATGAACTCCCTAATCACCTTAGATCCTACATGCATGCCGCTATACGTTAGATCGACCTTAGTATTATAGGGCGGCGTGTGGGTAATTAACAGCATTCCACCATGATCAACTTCAGTTATAGACTTGGCCGCATTCGCGGCTAACTCCTTAAAGGAGTCTTCATCTAATTCGAAGGCAGTATTAAATGGGGATATCAGGCCCCCGCTAAATCCCACGACTACATAGTTAAGGAATTTCGAAGCATTCCCGTGAAGCACTGTTACCTCCTCGTACCTCCGTAGGTCATCAATTAATTTAGGGCTATCCATATTACCTATGACTACATACGCCCTACTCTTACTATGCTTAATTAGGACATCAACAACCTTATCCGCTGAGCCGCTGTAGTCAGATAGGTCCCCGGCAACGAACAAAGCGTCGTAGTCCTCACTACCTAATACCTCCTTAAGCCCTCTCCAATTACCATGTATATCTGTCACAGCAAGAACCCTACCCACTTAAGCCTCACCGATCACGAATTCATGCCCGCAGAACGGGCATTTAACGTAATTACAGCTACCGCTGAGGGCTAGCATACTACATGACTTACACGAGTAAGCCCTAGCGTATAGGGTATCGAATCTACCACCGCACTTAGGGCATGTCACTATCACTTAACCACCAACTGATTAAGTGTAGGGGATGTTAAAAAGTATTAAAGCATTAGCTTAACACTTTATAGGGATTCATATCATGAAGGTATGTGAGGCATTACTTAACGCTTTAATTAATGAGGGAGTCGAGTACTACTTCACAGTATACGCCGAACACACCTTAAGTTTGATAGTAGCTACGGAGTCTAGAGGAACGCCTAAATCAATAAATACGGCGTATGAGCCTGGAGCAGGCTTTATGGGAGTGGTGTATCCTAGGGTCAGCGGTAAGCCGGGCGTATGCGTATTTACCGGCGGCCCCGGCGTATTAGGAGCTGTAAACCCTGTAGCCATGGCTTATGTGGAATCCGATCCACTAGTAGTCATCGCTACTACGCCCCCTAGGGATATAGCGATAAAGAACGCGCTCCACGCGTTCCCTAATGAGTCAGATCAATTAAACGTATTTAGATCCATAACTAAGAGGTGTTTTAAAGCAACGTCACCTAACGAAGTGCCGTATATCATAGCTAAGGCATTTAATACAGCGATGTCGGGACGCCCAGGGCCGGTGTACGTTGAGGTACCAGCGGATATGTTTAACGAGGAAGTAAAGGAATTCAACTACATTAAGATACCTGCATCAAGGCCTACAGCGAGTGAGGAGGTAGTTAATGTGGTTCTTAAGAAGGTGTTGAGCGCTAAGCGGCCTGTAATCATTGCTGGGAGAGGGGTAACCATATCTAACGCTGAGTCCGAGCTAATGGCTGTGGCGGAGTTCTTCGACATACCCGTATGTACCACCGTAATGGGTAAGGGAATTATATCACCTACTCACCCATTATATGGGGGTATAGCGGCTGGTAACCTAGGTGACTCGGTTTCTGAGGAATTACTGGCTAATGCTGACTTAGTACTAGCCATAGGCGTTAGATTCAGTCAGATGGGGACTGGAAGGTATTCGATGAAGATAGGGGGTGAATTAATACATGTCAACGTATCTGAAGACGAATTCGGCAGGGTTTTTAAGCCATCGCTAGCTATAGTCTCAGACGCTAAGGAATTCCTAACTAAGCTGCTAGTAGTAGCTAGGAGGGAGGGAATTGCAAGGATTAATAGGGGTAGCGCTGAATTGCTTAAGAGGCTATGGGGTGGAGTTAAGGAAGAGGTGCCTGAAGTCAAGGGCGAATTAATCGAGTCGTGGGAGGTAGTTAAGTCGTTGAGGACACTGCTCGACGAGAACACCATATTCGTAGGGGATGTAGGAGCGCATAGGATTGAGACCTTCACCATGCCTGTATATAAGCCTAGGACCTACATAGTGACCACTAGCTACGTATCTATGGGGATGGGAGTACCGGGGGCAGTAGCAGCTAAGTTAGCGAGGAGGGACTCAAATGTAGTTGGCTTAGTAGGTGATGGCGGTTTCTTAATGACCGGCCTAGAGGTGGTTACAGCTGTTAGATACGGACTACCTGTAATTATAGTTGTATTCAATGACTCATCATATAGGGTGTTAAGGATCTATGAGAAGGTAAGCTACGGCACAGATTTAACGCATAAGCTACCTCAAGTGAACTTTAGTGAACTAGCTAAGTCGTTAGGCGCTCATGGAATGAGGATTGAGAGGAGGGATGAGCTTAGGAGCGGGTTGGAGGAGGCATTAAGCCTAGCTAGGGATAAGCCGGTAGTAGTAGACGTATTGATAAACCCGGAGTCGATACCGCTACCTATGGTTAAGCTATATAAGGCTAGGTACGTTAGCGAGTTGAGTAGGAGGAGTTAATTAACCTTACCGACATCACCAAATAATCTAAGACTTATTTTATTTGTTTATGGAAATGTATTGGTGGGTATATGACCGTATACGTGAGACATGACGATTTAATTAAATTCTCATCGGAGGTCTTAAGTAGGGTGGGGGTTCCGAGGGAACACGCAGATATAGTGGCTGATCACTTAGTGCTAGCTAATTTAAGGGGCGTTGACTCACACGGAGTCATACGCCTACCTCTATACGTTAATGGGATATTATCAGGGGATATAAACCCTAATCCGCGGATTAAGGTAATTAGCGACGGCGGCTCATACGTGCATATAGACGGCGATAATGGAGTGGGTCAAGTAGTTGCCTTAAGGGCTACCGAATTAGCCATTGAGAGAGCTAGGAAGTACGGAGTATGTGTTGTAGGCATTAAGAATTTAAAGCACATAGGCATGTTAGCCTATTACACGTTAAGGATGGTTAGCAACGGCATGGTGGGCATAGTAGCAGCTAACGCGTCACCTAATATAGCCCCGCTAGGATGTAAGAAGCCGATAACGGGCACTAATCCGCTGTCAATAGGGTTTCCAAGGAGGTACGAACCGCCTATAGTCCTGGATATGGCCATGAGCGTGGTGGCTAGGGGGAAGATATTGGTCGCAGCCCATAAGGGGGAGAAGATACCTGAGGGGTGGGCGATGAATAAGGAAGGAAGGATGACAACTGATCCTAAGGAAGCGATAGAGGGGATACTGCTGCCATTCGGCGGTTATAAGGGGTTTGGACTAGCGGTAAGCATAGATGTACTATGTGGCATAGTGCTAGGCGGCGGTTATAGCTTGAAGATGAGGAGGGGATTCTATAGTCAGGGAGGGGTATATATACAGGCAGTAAACATAGGTATGTTTAGACCTTATGAAGAATACTTAGATGAGATTGAAGAGTACGTTAAGGAAGTTAAATCAACGCCAACTGCTGAAGGCTTTGAGGTATTACTGCCAGGGGAGCCTGAGTATAGAACCTACTTAAAGAGGGTTAAGGAGGGTATACCATTAGATGATGAGACGTTTAAGGAGCTTAAGGAGCTATCGGTAAAATATGGGGTTGAGTTAGGGGTCATTCAGCCCTCTCAATAACTATTTTCTCCCTAAACCTAACCTTATTCAGTACCTCGAGATCACCTAGTACCTTACCTATGACGTTTACCGGGCTGGCAGGCCTTATCTCATCCCTATGCCTGCTTGCCGGCGTAGGCCCCCAGAATATACATAGCGAATTGCCCGGCGGCCAATACGCTATAGTGCCCTTCTCAACGACCTCTACCGCATTTTCCTCAGGTACGTGTACGGGTATTGCAAAGTATATTTCATTACCCCATAGATTAGCCAGACCCTCAATAGGTAATGCCCTAACAACCTCATTAAACGTCCTGGGGCTGAATTCGTCTGTTAACTCAGCCGTTAACTCACCGATAGATTTAGATTTAATCCTAACCTTAACCTTCACCTAAACCACCGAACACTTTAATTAACATTTATAGTTTTAAATACAACTACATCTAGGTCAGATCATGCTGGTTGAGGTGTTAAGCAGAGATGATTCATTCGTTATTGATGTACCTGATGATATAGCTAATGTACTGCCGTTTAAGTCTGAGTTAATTAGGTGGAAGGAGGAATTATACTTCAGAACCCCCTACGAGGCTGATTTAAGTAGTTTAAAGAGGTACGTGAGGGTTGAGGTAGGTAAAGCGTATTACTGGCCGCCAGGTAAGGCGTTCTGCATATTCTACGGAATTAGTGAGCCTTATACGGAGGTCTACTTAATAGGTAATTACTTAGGCACCTTAAGCCATTTAAGAAGGATCAATGAAGGTGAAGTTGATATACGTAAACACGAACTATACGGTGAGTTAAGCCCATTAACCGAGTCGCTCATTAAGTTGGGTTACGCAGTATCAACGCCTCTTAGCGATGGGGTTAGGGTAATTATGGCGTCTAAGTACTTAGGTGGAGCACGTATAGCTCTCTCAGCAACTAAGGAGGACTTCGGGATCTATATTGAAAGCGACTCATTCTTTAAGTACAGCGAAGGTCCCCAGGACCTGAGGCTCGCTCACAGGCTTAAGCATAAAGTAAATTCATTAACTAACTCAGTTCGACTGGATTTAAGTGAGGATGGCTACGTATGCTTAACGGCGACAGCCAATGATTTAACTCAATTAGCTGCAGTCGTTAATGAACTAGAGTATGCCTATCAATATGTGTTAAAGGAGTTAATTGCCACGTAGTTGAATATAAATTAGTGATGGGCCATGAAGTACTTCCTCGGTTTTGAGAGAAGCGACGGCAGCGTAGGTGTTAGGAATAAAGTCCTAATACTACCTACGGTGATATGCGTTAATGATTTAGCGACTAAGTTGGAGGCCTTAGTTAGCAATACCGTAGCCACTCCGCATACATGTGGATGCACTCAATTGGGGATCGATTACGAAATCACCTATAGGACTTTACTTGGGACGGCGTTAAATCCAAACATATACTCAGTACTCGTTGTAGGTCTTGGGTGTGAGAAGGTCAGGGCTAGTAGATTAGCTGATGACATAGCTAGGAGCGGTAAATGGGTTGAAGTAGTTGAGGTCCAGGAGCTAGGCTATGAGGGATGCATAGATAGAGGTGTTAGGATACTGAGGGACATGGTTAATAATGCAGGTCGGTTAAGTAGGAGGGCATTCGATCTATCAAGCCTTGTCGTAGGGCTCGAGTGCGGGGGCTCTGACTCAACCTCATCCATCGCAGCTAATCCAGTAGTAGGCTACGTAAGTGATAAATTAGTTGACTTAGGGGCCACGGTCATATTCTCGGAGACGCCTGAAGCGATAGGGGCTGAACATGTATTACTTAAGAGGGTAGTTAATGAGGAGCTCGGCGAAAGGCTAGTAGGATACATTAAATGGTTTGAGGAGGAGGTCATTAAAGAGGGTCTAGATATAAGGGGGACGAACCCAACGCCGGGCAACATAGCTGGCGGGCTGACGACTCTTGAGGAGAAGTCATTAGGGGCAATAATTAAGAGCGGCTCAAGGCCCATAACTGACGTGGTCGACTACGCGGAGAGACCAAGACGTAAGGGCGTAGTGTTCATGAATACCCCTGGATATGACGTAGAGTCCGTGACCGGGATGGTTGCAGGAGGAGCTCAATTGGTGATCTTCACCACCGGGCTAGGGACTCCCACGGGGTCTGCTATAGCTCCTGTAATTAAAGTCACGGGTAACCCGAGCACCTACCGTAAATTAAGTAGCATAATAGACGTGAATGTAGGCACATTAATTGAGGGCAGGGAGACGCTAGAGGAGGCTGGTGAGAGGTTATTTAATGAAGTCGTGGAAGTCGCTTCAGGCAAGTTGACCGCATCTGAGATCATGGGCCATAAGGAATACTCCATATGGAGGGTCAAGACCTCATTCTAAGCCTCAATGAGCTCTAAGTTGCTTTCCTTAGCTAACTCCTTCACTATCTTCTTAGCGATTGAGTGTGCTTTATCATCAATTACTACCCTTCTAGTTCTAACCGACGAGTAATCCACCGCATAGCTAATTAAGTTCCTTAACGTCTTCGCATCATCCTTAAACTGCCTTAATACATAATTAGGTACTATATGACCGTAGCATTCATCAGTTTTTAGCGCCCTAGACGTGAATAAGGCCGCATAGTGATTACCTCCAACACCTACCGTAGGAATGCATTTAACGCTGTCGCTCAGCGAAGTGATTACTGATCGAGCAACTACCTCCTGCGCCTCCTTAATGAGCCACTCATCTAATGAGCTACCTAACTCAACGAATGTTATGGGCCTCCTAACCCTAAAGGGGCCGTGATGAGTTACCTCATAGGTGACTGTAAAATCACTTAACTTAAGTAAGTCCCTATACTTAACTAGGTTAAGCAGCAACGACTTAGCTAGCGGTGGGTTAGATGGCGGGAGGTACGGTAAATTAGCGCTTAAACTTAAATCATGGATTGGGATGCCCACATGATGCGTCGTAAATGACTTAATATGTTGCGCTGATGAATGCTTAGATAGTACTACATAGTAGTCAACGTCTAAGAGGTCGTCGAGGAATTCGAATTCGGTGACTACCGAATTAAACCCGATTAATACGGCGTTTAAGTCCTTAATAACATGTGCTTTAAGGCCGTTGATGATAGATTCCACACCACTTACTAAGGATAGAATGACATCGGCTATACCCTTACCGGCTTCATCCAACGTGCTGAATACTATTCCAACACTACTCAATTAATACACCTTAAGATATGGAATGCTATTCAGGTATTTAACCTATATAATAAATTACATAATACGTTGAGATAGGGGGTTGCCTTCATGACTTGACGTCGTTGTCCGCTTCTCGCTTCCATCATTCAACACGTCGACCATCCTAACAGAAGCACCTATTCCCCCTTAGCTGACGGCCCCGCCGTGAATAGTAGATGTCCGCCCCACTAGTGCTTCCACCATCTGCGAAGCAGCTTTACGGAGGCCTTAAGCGAATTAACTGTTCAATAATGCTAGCTTAGTGTTATCGATGTCGTTGGTTAAAGTAGGAAGGCAAGTTTATAAACTTCTTACTCCTTCCTTCTTTAAGGCGGGGGCTTTTTGATCGTAGCTCTATGCGATGTGTTTAGGTATGAATTACCCGTAGTTGGGGAGGTAAGTAAATTAATTAGTAAGTTGGTTGAGGAGATTAGGTCGTTAGGTGATTCACCAACTTATATTAGGGTGAGCGTTAATGTATTGGATGAGTTATTAGACATATTTAGGGGTATTATAGTCCCGAATCAAGCGGCACAGTACGTAATGCTGAGGATGAATTCCAGTTATGTAACTGAGTTACTTAAGGAGGTAATTAAGTTAGGTGTTAAGAACTCCTACATAGCTTTAGTTGCATGTGGGTTAGGCTACGAACTGCCTGAGGAGGTATATCTAGGTGATATCTACTTAAGGATTAAAACCACGCCATTAAGTTACGCGTTAACTTATGCTAGGATAGCAGTAAAGTCGGGTACATTACTAGACTTAGAGGGTATTAAGTTTAACATATGTACATTAACTGACGAGCTTAAGTTAGTTGGATGCCTGATAACTAGTAATACATTGGCGCTCTCTAACGATTTATTAAATGATATTATCCACTCACTCGATAACTACATGAGCAAGCTAGGTCTCAACTCCAGGCACATCTCATGGATCCTAAATCCAAGGTTAATGAATTTACTTATAATAGACTACTGACTTAGCGATAAGCTTTAACCCCTCCCTGCTCTAAGTGAGCTCTACGTCCTCGGGCTCGAGAGCCGCCTACGACTCCGCAGGGATATCGAAATCCCTATGGGTAAGGTGGAACCCCTAGATGCAACCATGAAAACATGAAATGATTGAAATGAGCATCTAGGGAGAACGGTGAGTAGGTGTTGAGGGGTTCCACACTTGTAGAATAAGAAGTACCCAAAAGTAGTTAATGGAAACGTGTGGACTGTTGGTTTAGATAAAGTTTATGAGCTTTTTAGTCACGCAGATTTAGATCTACGCCTCGATGACGGCGGATTAGCCATCAGGGGCAGGGTCATA
>JAGDWE010000055.1 GCA_023255965.1 Desulfurococcales archaeon
AGAGCGGGTGAGGAGGCTAGATAAGGGGTGATGAGGCGAGCGGAGATATCAACCAGCATAAACCGCAATGAAACCAGAACCCCTTTTAAGTTGGATTATCTACTTTTAAATGTAACTACCGTACTAGCTATTTAGCAGCTATTTACCCCACTTAAGTCCTTTGGCCATTAACTTCCGTAGCTCCCTACCTACTATCTCCTCAACGCTGTTATCTATTTCATTAAGTCCTTTAATAACTGTTGGCATGCCTCTATTATATTCCTCAATCCACTCCCTAGCAAATTCACCGCTCTTAACCCTCTCCAATGCTTTACGCATCCTTTCCCTAACGCTCTCATCTATAATGTACTTCCCCACAGTGAGTCCGCCGTACTTAGCGGTATCTGAGACCCCCCTTAACATACCGCCTAACCCCCTCTCATAAATTAAATCCACAATCAGCTTCAACTCGTTTATGGTCTCGAAGTACGCTATTTCAGGCTGATAGCCTGCCTCAATCAAGGTCTCAAAGGATGCCCTGATTAGCTCAACTATGCCTCCTACCAATATTACCTGCTCACCGAATAAGTCTGTTTCTACCTCCTCCTTAAATGTGGTTTCAAGGACGCCAGCTCTAGTGCATCCAATGGCCTTAGCTATGGCTAATGCCTTCTTAAGTGCCTGCCCTGACACGTCCTGGTGGACAGCTACTAATGCCGGTACCCCACCGCCTAAAGTGTATGCACGTCTAACCATCTCGCCAGGACTTTTAGGTGCCACCATATATACGTCGGAATTCGATGGAGGTACTACTAATCCGTAATGCACCGAAAACGCGTGTGCAAATACCAGGTCCGCACCAGATTTCATGTATGGCTTTACGCCCTTAAGCCATACATCCTTGTGGACCATATCAGGTACTAGGAAGGCTATTATGTCTGCCTTAGATGCGGCTTCACTAGTCTTTAGTGGCTTAAACCCATCTCCCTCAGCCTTAGCCCAACTTGCACCCTGCCTCTCAAGACCTATAACTACGTTCACCCCAGAATCGCGTAGATTTAATGCCCAAGCCCTACCCTGACTGCCATATCCAAGTATGGCTACGGTCTTACCATTAAGTACCTCCAAACTTACCTCCTCATCCGTATATACCCTAGCCACATTCCTCCCCCCAACTATAGCATTTAGTACTACCTATCTGAGGTATATAAACTATAAATGTTTCACTGCGAGTATGCATTAAGTCGTTAAATATCCCCTTATCTCTTAAATCAATTAAATCTACATTATTTAATATTTCCACCCTGATGACGTTGACGATCTTACTTAAATCCAGTACAGCCGCCAAGAAGTTATGGTGATCCTTAACTCCTAAGTATACTTCATACAGTCCTGCATCATTAACTAGCCTGCCATATATCCAGTTAATATCTATTAGTAATTTCCTAAAGGTAGCTATAACCCTTTCTAACAGGCTTGCATCCCTATAGTGACATACTACCCTAACTACCCTTTCTGACGTCATATAATATGACCTCCTTCAAGCTACCTCCTGGTGGGAGGGTTGGTAATGCTAATTCCCCCCTATATGTAGGTACTCTTATTACTGAGGTGATGGCGTCATTAATCGACCTCCTAACCGCTGTCTTTAGGTCCTCATAACTACCTACATCGTAGCCTATAGCACCAAAGCTCTCCGCCAGTTTCACGTAATCAGGCGAGGATCCGAAATCCACTCCTACAACTCTTCCCCTAAAGAACATTCTCTGAACCTGCCTTACTAGGCCTAAGGACCTATTATCAAATATTACTACTAATATTGGTAAATTCTCCTCTATGGTTACCGCTAAGTTATTCATGGTCATTAAGAATGACCCATCCCCATCTAAATCAACTACGACTTTATCAGGTCTCGCTACCTTAGCACCGATGGCAGCAGGAAGCCCGAAGCCCATAGTACCCATACCTCCTGATGTTAGTAACGTCCTCGGCTGGAGAACATCCCAGAAATTAGCTATCCACATCTGGTGCTGACCTACACCGGTAGTTACTATCGCATCCGGTGGTAAAACCTCTCTGATGGTCTTTAAAACCTTCCACGGCTTTAATCCGAATTCATCGTCTTCTACATAGTAGTACTTAGCATAGAATTCCTTTAATTCCTTGATTCGGGAGATCCAATTATACCTACTAGAGTTGTGGCTGATGTTTAGGATTCGATTTAATAACGCCCTTAAAGCTACCTTAACGTCGCCGCAGATCTTTACATCTACATCTATAGGGAGTTTCTTAATATCGGTTGGATCGATGTTTATGATTATGATCCTCCTACCACCTTCCTGTAAGTCCTTAAACGTAGGTATAGTCCTATCACTTAACCTAGCTCCAACGACTAATATCGCATCTGATTCTAAAAGAGCCATATTCGCCTCAGCCCTTCCGTAATAGCCAACTACACCTAAGTAGAGTGGATAGTCGTGAGGAACTGCTGCCTTGCCGAGCAATGTTGATACTATTGGACATAAGAGTAACTCCGATAACTTAATGAGTTCCTCTGACGCTCCAGACCACATAACTCCTGATCCTGCAAGGATTAATGGTCTTTCAGCATTTACTAATATATCAATGGCCTTATCTATATCCTCATCCCTTATATTATCCTTAAATGGTTTATAGCCATCAATTAATGGTTCATCAGCCCATACGATGTCATCGACTTCGGCCATTAGTAAGTCCCTTGGAATATCAACCACCACCGGCCCTGGCTTGCCGGTTGATGCTATGTAGAACGCATTCTTAATCCATAAAGGTATCTCCTTAGCGTCCTTCAATTGCACAACGTATTTAGCTATATGTTGCATGACTCCAAGTACGTCGGCCTCCTGGAATGCCTTCCTTCCGATTACAGCTCTGGGCACCTGACCAGTTATTGCTACCACTGGACTGTTGTCCCAATACGCTGTTATGAGCCCTGTAACCAAGTTCATGGTCCCTGGGCCAGATGTCGCAGTACATACTCCAGGCCTTCCAGTAATTCTTGCGTATCCGTCTGCGGCATGTGCTGCACCTTGCTCATGTCTCATAAGTATATGTCTTATCTCCTCATTAGATATATAATCATATAATTCATCATATATAGCCATATTGGAGAGTCCTGGTATGCCAAATATCACCTTTACCCCTTCCCTTTTAAGCGCTTCTACAACTAGCTTAGCTCCTGTAACCATATATAACACCTGCAGGTAGCGTCATAAGGCTTATTAACAAGCCATAATTTGATTTACGGGGAACTATTTTTACCTTAATTAATGAATTTGGGGTACTTCCACCTACATCACCAGCTCATTAATTATTAGGGATTTTTAAGTCTTTATGGTCTTTGATTCCTTCCTTAATTGAGGTCCTATATCTATTAACTAATTCTATAATATCGCTATAATCTAACCTTAAACCCTTATCCCCTAACTCCTTGATAGCCTTTAATAATTCATTAACTAACTCCTCATCCGGCTCCACACCCATCTGCTTTAACATGTACATTACTGCATGTCTCCCGCTATGCTTGCCAAGAACTATCCTTCTACTCATCCCAACTACCTCAGGACTTATTGCTTCATAGGTTAATGGATTGGAGAGCACCCCATGTACGTGAATGCCTGACTCATGGGAGAATGCATTAATACCTACTATAGGCTTATTAACCGGTATCGTGAACCCGAAGGACTCAGCAACAAGTAATGCCGTAGATGCTATTAACTCAAACCTAATACCTACATCTAAACCTAAGAGGAACTTCAACGCAGTAGCTACCTCCTCTAAGGCTGCGTTCCCAGCTCTTTCGCCAACCCCTAATACAGTTACATGAACTTGGTCAGCTCCTGCCTCAACAGCAGCTATGCTATTAGCTACAGCCATGCCGAAGTCGTTATGACAGTGGACGCTTAATACGTAATTACCCCTAACATTGGTTTTAACGTAGTTCACTAAGTGGGACATACGTGAAGGCCATATAACTCCAACCGTATCAGCTATGTCTATCCTATTAGCACCTGCGTTTATTACTTCCTGAAACACCTTTACTAGGAATTCAGGTCGCGATCTAGTCGCATCCTCAGCACTAAATTCAACTATAAGCCCATGAGATCTTGCATACTCAACCGCTGTAACGGCTCTTTCAATGACTTCCTCTGGACTTAAGCGTAGCTTATAATTCATGTGAATATCTGAGGTGGCTATGAATAAGTGTACTGCGTTAGCCCCTGAATCCACTACCATATCAATATCCTCCCTGGTAGACCTAGCTAACGCTATTACCTCAGATTTACTTACCTCCTTGGAGATCATTTTAATAGCGTTGAACTCCCCCTTACTTACTATTGGGAAGCCAGCTTCTATAGAATCTACACCTAATTCCTCAAGTGCGAGGGCTATTCTTAACTTGCTTTCAGGTGTTAAAGCAATACCAGGCATTTGTTCCCCGTCCCTTAGTGTTGTATCTAATAATCTAACATATCTATTGGTTTTACAGGGTTTGAAATTACCTAATACGGAACTAGCAATACGGATCCCTCGCCTTGTAGATACTTAATTGAGGTATAAAAAGTTATCGTTGTCTGCTACAGCGAATTTATTTTAAAGCATGTTAATGTGGTGTTAGAAATTATAAAGCGTATGCATATTTATGTTTATTAATAAGTTTATAAGGCTTACTTACAATAGTTTAGGGGCGTGTTTAATGGGTGCGCCAACCTTAGGATTTAAGAGCATTATAGATGAGTTAGGCGGTGAGGCTGCATTCGCTTACTTAGCCAGAGCTAAGGAGTTAGCGAGTAAAGGTATTAACGTAATTAACTTCGGGATCGGCCAACCTGATATCCCTACCTTCGATCACATAATTAAAGCAGCTAAGGATGCCTTAGATGCTAGATTTACTGGATACACAGAGACTGTGGGTATTAGGGAGCTGAGGGAAGCGATAAGTGAGTACATAAACCGTAGGTATAATTCCGACGTTAAGCCTTCAGAAATAATACTAACACCAGGGGCTAAATGCGCGTTATTTCTAGCTATAGCCGCCTATCTTAGGGAGGGAGACGAAATCATAGTCCCTGAGCCAACATTTCCAGCATATCCTGAGGTAGCTAAGTTCTTCGGCGCTAAGCCGGTCTACGTACCCCTTAAATGGCTAGGGGGTGATGGTGGTTTCACCCTTGATCTAGACGCCATCGAAAGAGCTATGACGAGTAGGACTAAAATGATAGTCATAAATAACCCGCATAATCCTACCGGCAAGCTATTTACTAAGGAGGAGATAGAGGAGCTCATGGCCCTAGCTAAGAAGAGGGGGATTATAGTCTTAGCTGATGAGATATATGATCACTTCGTTTATGATGAGGCTAACTTTAAGTCACTCCTCTCCTTACCAGAGTGGCGTGACTATGTGGTATATGTTAATGGATTTTCAAAGACTTACTCAATGACTGGATGGAGATTAGGATACTTAATAGCAAGGGAGGATGTTACATCAAAATTAAGCAAGCTCGCCGTTAACGTGTATAGCTGTCCAAATAGCTTCGTCCAGAAGGCTGCTATAGAGGCAATTAAGGGATCCGGGGAGAGCATTAAGAGGATGATTAATTTATTTAGAGAGAGAAGGGACTTCATATACGCTAGGTTGAGGGAGGTGTATGGGTTTGATGTATGGCCTAGTAAGGGCGCATTCTACATATTCCCAAACATTAGTAGAGTACTTAATGAAGCAAGGCTCAGTGTAGAGGAATTCGTAAGTCATCTATTAATGAATTACGGGGTAGTAGTACTCCCAGGTACAGCATTTCCTGAGAACGCAGGTAAGGAATTCATAAGAATTAGTTTTGCAGTAGATTTAAAGGACATAGATGAGGGCGTCAAGAGAATTAAGGAGTGCGTTTCAGATTTAATCAACAAAAAGCGATTAGCTCGGCCTATTTAACGACTAGCTTCTTAACCTTAAGTTCCCCATGGGGTTGAGCGCTTGTATCTATTAGCTTTATTAGGGCCAGCCTAATGACTTCGGATCTACTCATGCCATGCCTTATAGCATACCTATCTACCGCCTCCAAGACATCCTCAGTTAACTTAAACGTAATTACTCTCACTAATTACACCGTACTTGGTGGTAATTTATCTAGTATTTATTTAATTATGTAATATGGGTACATAGAGTGTTATGTGAAAGTAATTCTCATTTAACTATATTAGCTAAGGAAGCGTCTGTAGAGAATGTGAAGGGAGAGCATACTATAAGGGTATTGGACGAGGATGGTAATCTAACGATTGATCTAACCGCTTTCTACATATTACTTAAATACGGATTAGCAAGGCTCTACGGCCCTAATATGATCATTGATGGTTCTGATCTGATCAGAGCATATAATTGCCTAAAGCGTACTACTATGCCTAGATTGCCTACAATTGATTATTGCCCGTCAGATGAGCCGATTAAAATTCACGACTTAAGTGACGAACTAAGTAATTTATGTACCGAGGTTTATAGGTTCTTAAACGATAAATGCGCAGCATGCGTTATTAAGGTGTATTCGCTAGCGGCTAATGAGTGGTTGATCGATAGTAAGGAATTGGTGAAGCTGCTTGACTTGAGTATAGAATATAACCTTTCAGTTGAGTTTAGGCGCGGGTGTATAATTCTGAGTTCATGCCCTAGCAGTTACGAGGAAGTAAATAATAGTTACTCCTACGTCGACGGATTAAAGGTCCTTAAGAGGGCTCTAACTCATCTGAATAAGTGATAATTTAGCATCCCCCACATTTATCCGGGTTTAAATGCTCCATTTGGGGGTAGTTAAGAAGTAAAGCCCCTGCGTCGGCTCCTTGGGATTGACATCAAATCACGTACCATCAGCACCCACCACTAGAGGGGTAGGGCTTATAAGCCAGAGCTTACGAGCCTCCATCTCCGCCCTTTAATGCGGGAGTTCTCAGCTGTAGGTCCTAGTTCGAATCACCCTCTAGGAGCTGGCGGAAGGTAGTAATAAACTATCTTACCCTCTAAGTAATCCCTTATGATCGCCTTAGCTGCCTCAGTAATTAATGCTTCACCACTACCCTTTGCCGTCCAACCCCTCTTTAATGCCACTGCCCTTAAAATTGCCTCAGGATCTAGAACGTCGATTCCGTAGGCTTCCTTAAAAGCATTACGATTATATTGAATTACTTTATTTATTAACCTCACAGCAACGGCTATGACGTTATTGATTTCATCTATGGGCTTAGCCCTAATGACTAAGTCGACGTCATCACCTTCTGGGGGGATCAATCCTGGGGTGTCGATTAGATACATATTACCGCCAACCCTATAGAGTTGAGCTTTAGTTGTATAGCCTGGACTACCTGGTAGCGGTGACGTACTAGCTGAATGCCTACCTTTAAGGGTGTTTATTAGGGTTGATTTACCTACCTTAGGTAGTCCGGTGATGAGGACCACTACAGGGGTCTTAATCGCAATACGTTTAATTTCGTTTCTTAATACCCTACTACCAAGCCTCTCTCTAGCTGAGATGTATACTGAGTTCATGCCCTGCGTAGTGAAGTACTTCCTCCATGCCTCTGCAACGCTTCTTGGGACTAAATCAGCTTTATTGAGGACTATAATTAGCTGCTTGCTTGAACTGCGGACTAACGACTCTAGCTTAGGACTTCTAGTAACTAACGGATCCCTAATATCAACTAGCTCTAAGACCACATCTGACATCTCTATCAACTCCTTAATTACTCCCCAACCAGCTAACTTCATGATCCTAAGTCCTTAACCTACTATCATTATTCCTTAGCCTTATAATGTTTAAATCCTAAAATATACAGGGTTAGATGATGTCTTCCTTAGAAAGCTTAGATATAACGGTTAAGAAGGTTAAGTCCATTAAAACAGCTGATAACAAATACGATGCCATAATCGATATAGCAATCAGCGATAGGGAATTAAAGATAATAATACCATGCTTAACTAAAACCCCAGCTGACGTTAGGGTGTATCAGGAATTAAATAACATTAAATTAGAGCTGGTGGATCCATCTAATACAGGCTTCGCAACGTGCTTCATTAGCCCTAAGATAGTGGAGTCTAAATGTAAGGAATTAATATGTAGGGGTCAGGCATGGATTATAAGTGAAGAACATCTAAGAGAGCATTGCATAAGTTGAGAATTAAATCCTATCGCATGGTAAAATCATTTTCATGCGATTATCAGTAAATTTAAAAGACAAGTTAAGTTTAAATTTCATGTATTCAACTAAATAATAGGTATAACCAAATGAGGAATTTAAGTGATCTAATTTATACATCAGAGAAATTAAGTCCTGAAATAAAACCTAAAGGAGAATATCATTTACCCAAAATCGAGGTCCCTGACAGCGCTAAATCAGGTGAGCCAATTAAGGTGAGAGTTATTGTAGGCCCTCATCCAAACACCCCGGAACATTATATAAGAGGAATTGAAATTTACTTCAGTGAAGATGGAAGATCGTTCAACCCGATTTTAATAGCATCTGCCGACTTAACACCTCAGTATCCAGGGCCCGACATAACATTTACCATTAAATTAAGTAAGAGCGGCGTACTATATAATTACAGGGTACTGCACCTTACATGGTATTTGGGAAGTAAGAAAGGAAATTAAAGCATCTTAAGCACTATTAATCAGTTAGATACTATGAGCGATTTAAAGTTGGTGGATGAGAAGGATCTAAAGATACTTGAGATGTTACTTGCCAATGCTCGAACCCCGTTTACTGATATAGCGAGGGAAGTAGGCATTAGTGATGTTGCCGTTGCTAAGAGGATTAAGAGGTTGGAGAATTTAGGCATCATAAAGAAGTACACAATACTACTTAATTATAGCAGACTTAATTATGTAGCATCATTAACTGGCATAGATGTTGAACCTGAGCACCTATATACAATTACTGATGAGTTGAAGAAGAAGGGGTACATTAAGTATCTAGCTTTAACTACGGGGGATCACTCGCTTATAGCATTTATAACAGCAAGAAATAGCGCTGAGATGTCCGAAATACATAAAGAGTTGCTTGCTACAAGGGGAATTAAGAGGGTTTGTCCAGCGATAATAATTGATATGATTAAGTATTAGGGAGGGCTTACTCCATAGTGTCTTACAATGTTATCTATGTTTAACTTGGCTATGTACTCCTCGTTAACTACGTCATCATTAACTAATGCCTTCTGATTGCTAATTATATCCCAAGGATATGAGGAGACCCCAGGTCTTCTAGGATCATCTACGAAGTCGCTTTCAATCACGTAAACTGGTTTTAACCTCTTAAACGCTTCCCTCAATATTTGTAGTTTACCTGGTACTGAGTAAAAAAGCCCTAATCTCTCAGCTTCTACAGCAGCCCTTATATCTAGGTGGTGGAGCATCACCAATGACCTACTTACTGAGTTGTATCCAAGTAACTCATCTATGTCTAGGGCTGTAATGTAACCACCTTGCTCTAAATGGAGGTGTATGTTTACATTAAGATCTCTCGCTAGGGTTAGACTGTGTCTAAGTATCAGATTATTAAGGACGAAGGCTTCAGGTACTGTCTTATAGTGCGGCCTACCTACCTCTCCTATACCATCTATGGCCCCCTCCTTAATTAATGTACTTATATGGTTAAGCACCTTTAAAGCTAAGTAATAAGCTTCATCACATTTAAGAATTCCCTTAGCAATCAATCTCTCCAAATCTGCTGGATGAATACCCGCTAAGCACTTTACAACTAAGCCCTCACTTCTAGCTGTTTTACATTCATTAATTAATACCTCAATGCTCTTTACATAATCATTAAACGTAGCACCGAGTCCATAATGATGTGGTGGTAATGATACTATTGCCATAAACCATCCGCCTAACCCCTTAAATTTACGTGCAACTGCTTTAGCCCCTAATCCCTTAATCGGGTTTGTATGGAGGTGGGCGTCAGCAAATAACATTAAAATGGCCCCTGCCTTAGATTCGTGACTAAGTCTCTATTATTTGAATTATTTCCTTCTGAGAAAGCTTGATTGCCCTCAAGTACTTGCTACTTATGTCCCTTAAGTCCCTATTTTCACCCATAATCATCACCGTGATTAATCTGATTCCTAGGGACTTAAGCTTCTTCCTAATGAGGTGTTCTGAGATTCTATCCTCTCCATCAGTGATTAGTATTACGTCGGTAACGCCTTTAGATACCCCATACTTAATATCCTCACATGCAGTCATTAATGCCTTAGTTATGTCCGTACCACCCCCGCTCTTAACCCTAGCTAGGTAGTCCATGAATTTTATCACATCGTCCCCCCTCATTCTCTTGGATATCCTTATGAGCTGGTGAGGGGACCCATTAAAGAACCTTATGAAGTACTCCCTCCTCTCCCTCCTAGACTTAATGAAGAGGGCTATAGCTGTTGCCTTAGCCCATTTGATCTTCTCGCCTTCCATACTACCCGACTTATCTAATAATACATATAAAGGCCCTAGATTCTCTGGTAATTCCTTATCGTAGAGCAATAGCTTACCATCCGATATCTTTATATAGAAGTAGATCTCCGGGTAAATCAACTCCGTGGGAACCAGTCTCTCGA
This sequence comes from Desulfurococcales archaeon, assembly GCA_023255965.1. Lineage (GTDB taxonomy): Archaea > Thermoproteota > Thermoprotei_A > Sulfolobales > NBVN01 > JAGDWE01. Next base: position 10,607 of record JAGDWE010000055.1, read on the forward strand.
TATCGCTTCCGAGCTCATATCCATGTAACTCGCCCTTAGATGACTTAATGCTCTTCCTTTTGATCCTATGTGATACGTTAGGAATTAATGAGGAGACTTCTAATAGCTTTCTAACATCAGTCGACCTAGCCAATCTTAAGACGTCCTCAGCGCTCTCCTCTAAGTCTAGTAGAGAACCAATGCCAGCTTCATTACCCTCGCTTAGGATCCGTTCAATGTTTTTTAATACCTCACCCTCCTCTTTAACGTATTTTAGTGCGTTATTGACTGCCCTCCTTAAAGTGCCTTCATCCACATACTCATCAAATTTACCTGGTTCATTACCTTCTCTAGGACTAAAAGAGAGCTCGTCATGTAGATGTTGTAGGAAGCTCGCTGAAAGTAATGTGCTGAGTACGGAGTTAATTAATGTATAACTCTTAAGTTCCCTTAGAACATCACTATCTATTAGCTCCCTAATTACGGTGTAGTTTTTCTCCTTACCATAGGGTACTTCGTTTGGATGTATTAGTACTGGGAGAGGTAAGTACATGCTGTAGTATGTGTCTATAGCTAAGTCTAACTCGACCTTAGCTGTTCCTTTACTTAACTTCTTAACCGTGTCAATGACTTTCTCTCCTCTGTAGATTACTAATGGATCTTCGTACTTTATACCTCTCAAAACTCCCGGCATTATGTGATTCTACCTCTTATTACCTCAATAACTGAGTCTATCAGGTTGATTACCTCATTACCTAATTTCTCCACATCCTTATTACCACTCTCTAATATTAATCCAATAACCCTCTCCTTAGTTACTTCTAAATCCCTGTAAATTTCCCTAAACCTCATCTCGACAAACCGTGACTCAACATTACGTAGTGAGGCGACGTAATTAAGTATCTCCTTGATATTTGCCTTAATTTCATTAAGTTCTCGTATATACTTATATGGGGTTTTAAGTTCTTCAGAAAGTATGGTATTCGCCTTATCTAGCTCTTCCTGATCCCTAGCCACGACATACTTAATCACCATCAAGTCCTCCTCAAATGCCGTACTCCTCCCGTTAAGTACCGAATTAGCTGCTATTACCTTTAATACCTTACCCTTCCTTCTATCAGTAATGTGGATACCCCTGCTCTCAAAGACGGCTAATAACTTAACTAACTTGCTCTTAATTCCATCTAAATCAACGCTCAACACCATTTTATGCAATCCCTCCAACTCCTTCATGCTTAATACCTTATCCTCAGCCCTAGGTATATAGCCGGATTTCTCGATAGTCCATACCTTATCAAGTAATTCCCTCCATAAGTCCTCACTAATAGGTCTAACGAAATGCCTTATAGTAAATCTATCGTAGAACGCCTCTAACTCAGGCTCGTCTGGGACCTCATTACTAGCCCCGAATAGACTCCAAAGAGGTACCTTAACCTCATTATATCCATCATATAATATCCTTTCTTGAAGCAAAGTATTTAAAGCGTTTAATATAGCTGAATTAGCCTTAAATATTTCGTCGAGGAATGCTATATCAGCCTCAGGCAGCTTCCCACTACTTATCCTTACATACTTACCCTCCTGTAATGCCTTAACATCTAAAGGACCAAAAAGCTCGGCTGGCTCTGTAAAACGTGTTAGCAAGTACTTAAAAAACCTAGCATTAAGTAATTCAGCCGCCCTACGGACTAAAGCTGATTTGGCGGTTCCCGGCTCACCAATGAATACGCAATGCTCTCTAGAAAGTAAGGTCAGTACAACAACCTTAACCTCCTCATCACGGCCTACAAAGGGCTCCTTAAGCCTATCAACAAATAACATCAGCGAATTAACTAAATTACTTGACATTCTACCTCCAAACACCTATTATCATTACTTTAGCGAACCTTAAAAACTTAGTATGATTTTAAAAATTAAAAATACCTCTGCATATCAGTAAGTGGGGGCCGTAGTTTAGCTTGGTAGAATGCGGGGCTTGGGCCCCCGTGGTCCGGGGTTCAAATCCCCGCGGCCCCACCACTTAAAATCCCCTGAAGCTACTAACCCAGGTAGTGTTTATCTCTAATTGATATTATTCTGGTCACATCCCTAAGCACTATTTCTGCTCATGGATATAGTGTTATGATGCATATTCATGATATTATGGAGCCATCCACTTGGGGCTCCATTCCACCTAAATCGGCTGTGTTCAAAAGACCTAAAGTCATAGAATTGTGCCTAAGTTTTGAAGGCTTATAAGTATTTAGGTGATCTTTGAAGGAATATGATGAGATAGCGCTAAGAAGTACTTAGAATACTTCACATTTATTACCTTCCCCATTCTTGGTGATGAGTCCAATGTTAGTGAGCCTCATGGCTTGTCTCAAGCAATGCTATGTAAGCACGTACAACTATACTATAGCCTAGCCCATGGTCCCGAGCCCTTAAGGGTAGGGGGTAACGTGCCTAAGACCAGATGCAGGCTAGACCTTAACGAGGAGACAAAAGGATGAGGTCTTACACGTATGTGGCATTAGAAACCTTCATGTCTGGAGCTGTTGCACGTCCTTAATTTATTAATTCTTTAATTTAATTCATTTTAGGGTTGGCACTAATGGTTAAGGAGTATCTAAGGGAGGCTATAGCTAAGAGGATTGCTGGTGATATTGTATGGAGCGATAATTACGGTAGTGCGTTAAGGAAGTGGAGGAATGTCTTCAATGCTTCGCAGGCTGAGGTTGCTAGAGTTATGGGTATATCCGCAAGTGTTATTAGTGATTATGAGAAGGGTCGTAGGACGCCTGGAGCTAATTTTATTAAAAAGTTTGTTGATGCCCTCATTGTTATCGATGGTGAAAGGGGGTGGTCTGTTGTTAAGGAGTTAGCTAAGAGTTTGAATATCTATAGTAATGCTTTGGTCGATGTTAAGGAATTAAGTAGCCCTATGAGGCTTGACGAGTTAGTTAGTGTTGTTGAGGGTGTTATAGTTAATTCTTATGCCTCATGCGACTTCATATATGGATATACGGTCATCGATAGCCTGGAGGCTATTGAGGACTTGAGCGGTAATGAGTTCTGGCAGATAATGGGAGTAAATACTAGGAGGGCATTAATATTTAGTAGGGTGACTACAGGTAGGTCACCGTTAATTGCTATTAGGGTTGCACCAGTGAAGCCGGCTGTTGTAGTTCTGCATGGACCGACAAATGTAGATCCACTTGCAATTAGGTTGGCTGATAGGGAGGGACTTCCGTTAATACTCTCACTGGCTCAAGACCTGAAGACCTTGGTCAGCAAGCTAAGGGCGTGGGAGTCATTTCGGCTTTCTGCTTTCAATGATTAACAGCGCCTTAGCTATATCGCCACCTGCCTCCCTCAACGCGTTAATAGCCTCCAACCTATCTACACCCCCCTGCTCCATAACGAACCTAATATCATCCTCATTAAATGCCTCAGAACCCGTAGTACTCGCCTCCTTACTGACCACCTTCTCGTTGCTGCCAATTACCTGATATACTTTCTGACCCCCTGATACAAATACAACCACCTGAGGGTCCTCAATCGTTATCCTTGAATCCTTAGTTTCTATGACGACTGATACAACATCCCCTAACTCCTTAACATCTATGCCTAACTTCTTAAGCGTTCTCCTAATTTCCCTAGGATTTAATGGAATCATTTAAACACCGTATACTTATAAGTGAAGAAAGATATAAGTTGTAAAGAAGGTATCACTTAGATGGCTAACATCGAGCTGAGGGTATTAGGCGGCGGCCACGAGGTCGGTAGGTCAGCTATCGCGTTAGGAGTTAGTGGTAGGTATTTACTCCTTGATTACGGAGTTAACTTTAATGAAGAAGACATCCCACAATTTCCACTACATATAAGACCGTCATTAATTGATGGAGTGGTATTGACTCATGCTCATTTAGACCATATAGGTGCTGCGCCGTTGATATATTCATCTATGAAGGTCCCCACAATCACAAGCAAATTAACTAAGACATTAATTAGAATTATGATCGAGGATTTCCTAAGGATTTCAGGTTATTACATTCCATATGAAGTTAACGAACTGGACTTACTCCTAGAGAACACTATCGACCTAGACCTAGGGAATAGCATTGATTTAGGTAACTACAGGATTACGTTGCTTAACGCTGGACATATTCCAGGTAGTTCTATGGCATTGGTAGAAACTGATGCATGTAGCATTCTATATACTGGCGATATAAATAGTATTGAAACAAAGTTGGTTAAACCGGTTGATAAGAACGTGAGGGCTGACGTAGTTATCATTGAGGCTACGTACGGGAATACTCTCCATCCGCCTAGAGATTACGTTGAGAGGGAATTCATCAACTCCATAAAGGAGGTCATTGAGTCCGGGGGTAACGTATTAATACCGGTATTCAGCTTGGGTAGGGCACAGGAAGTATTGAGCGTAATCTACCAATACATGCCATATTCTAACGTATACTACGACGGCATGGTTAGACAAATAAGCGGGATCCTAGTTAGTTACCCAGAATACATAAATATGTATGGATTGCTGGTTAAGGCTGTTAACACATTTAACATGGTTAGATCTTCGGGTGAAAGGCGAAGAATATTAAAAGAACGTGGAGTAATAATAGTTGCATCAGCTGGAATGCTGAAAGGCGGCCCAGCGCAATACTACGCTAAGCACTTATCGAGTGATTCGAGAAATGGTATATTCCTAGTAAGTTATCAGGCTAAAGGAACCCCAGGTAGGAGGCTACTCGAATACGGTGTATTAAATGACGACAACAAGCATGTTAAGGCTAAGGTTTTATGGTTTGATTTCTCAAGCCATGCAGACTACAAAGGCTTGATAGATTTAATAACGAACATTAATAATTTACATGATATCGTTGTAGTCCATACTAATGAAGACGTAGGTAGTGAATTCGTAGGTAGGTTAAGGGAATTAAATGGTGGATGGAGAGTTCATTACCCCGGTAACGGTGAATCCATCAACATAACTATATAGCTTTAACGCGTCTTAAGTACCTATTATTAATCAATTCATGTTCGAGAGTTGTTGAGGGTCCGTGGCCTGGATATATAACGTAATCCCTGTCTAACTCCAGTACTAACCTCCTTAAGCTACGCTTTAGCTCATCCCATGAGCCTCCAGGGAGATCGGTTCTCCCCACACTCTCCTTGAATATCGTATCCCCAGTAAATGCTACCTTAAGCGATGGAATAAATAGGGTTACTGATCCTGGGGTATGCCCAGGAGTGTGCATTACCCTAAGTAAGGTATCTCCAAGCACTAACTCACGAATACCATTAAGGTCCCCATCAGGCATTACCTCCTTTAAATCAACATTAATATTCCACATCAATGCCCACTCTAAGCTTTCATTAAGCACTTCATGGTCAGCTCCGTGCAGCAAGAACGGGGCTTTAATTACCTTCCTTAACTTCCTAACGCCGATAACGTGGTCTACATGTCCGTGGGTGGCTATTATATATTTCAGCTTCAAATCCTTAGCAACGTTGTTAATGTAATCTATGGCCTCATCACCGCCAGGATCTATAATTAAGGCTTCTAAGGAAGCCTCATCATAGATAACGTACATGTTAGTATTTAAAGGTCCTACAACGTACGTAAGTACTTTCATACCTCATCAACTTTGAATTAGCTTACGGGTTATATAAGTTATTAAAACTTATAATGACCCCTTACCTTAAGGTCTTAGAGCTGATGATTATGAGTAGGGGATTGGTGATACTGATATGCGCTGTAGCTAATATGATGATCATAAGTGTATACCAGTACTCATGGTCTCTTTACGCCTACGCATTAATTAGGGAACTAGGTTGGAGCCCTATTGAGACATCGCTAGCTTTCACAATATACGTATATCTCTCAACATTCATTCAACCACTTTCAGGCTACCTAGCAGATACTTACGGACCCAGAAGGTTATCCACGATCTCATCAATAATAGTCGGCCTAGGTTTCATGCTTTCATCTATAGCAAGAAGTCCCACAGAGCTCTACCTGACATTTGGCTTAGGCTCATTAGGTGTCGGCATATTATACGGTATATCTACGGCATCGGCCGTTAAATGGTTCCCCAACCGTAGAGGTTTAGCAACAGGTGTAGTTACATTCGGCTTTGGTGCTGGTGCTTCGGTATTTAATCTACCAATTCAATACATCATCAATGAATTCGGACTTAAGCCGGCATTTACTTATGTTGGAGCATTTATGATGTTGGCCTTAGTACCTACATCGTACCTCATAACGTATCCTAAGCAACCGCTGAGTGGGGGTAGCGGTAGTAAAAGCAATAATGTTGGGGGTGCATATCAATTTAAACCTATTGAGATGTTGAGGACGTGGCAATGGTATGTGATTTACGTAACATTCATAGCGACGCCAACAACCGCCTTAATGTTTGGTGCTCAATTAAAGCTTATGGCCACAGAATTCAACATACCGGCGAGCTACCTAAATTTAATGCTGGTTTTATTCCCATTAGCTAATGGACTAAGTAGGGTTATTGCCGGCTTTGTATCAGATAGGATTGGCAGGGAGAGAACCATGGTGCTCTTCTATTCATCCCTCGGATCAATACTACTAGGTCTTGCGTATCTATGTAGCGTACCGGAGGCCTTTACGTTATTAGCGATTATGGCGTCGTTACTTAGTGGAGCTCCATATACTTTCTACCCATCAATCATCGGCGACTACTACGGTACTAAGTATGCTACGGCCAATTACGGTATAACATATACCGCTAAAGCATGGTCTGGGCTAATCGCTGGGTGGATTACTGGGTACATAGTTGCTACCTATGGTACGTATAAGGTAGCACTTATAGTAACAGCTATTATCACATTAATTGCAGCGCTTCTCTCATCACCACTAATTCTAAGACCTCCTAGGAGAATTAATATTAAAGAATGACGGATATATTGCTCCCTGCTTTAGTTAAACCTTAAATTAATTAAATTTATTTAATTAAATAGGTGTTTATATGGGCAAGCCCTTAATTAATGTTTTAATAAATGGCTACGGAGTTATTGGAAAGAGGGTTGCAGACGCCATCGTAAGGCAACCCGATATGAGGTTAGTCGGCATTTCGGACGTCGTGGCTGATTGGAGAATTAAGATGGCGTTAATGAAGGGGTATAAAGTCTACGCATCTGTGGTTGACAAAGTTGATGAAATGAAGAAGAGCGGAGTGGAGGTGGAGGGTACGCTAGATGACTTACTAAGGAGCGGAGGAGTAGATGTAGTGGTTGACTGCACTCCAGCTAAGGTCGGTGCTAAGAATAAGGGGGTATATGAGAAGTACGGAGTTAAGGCGGTGTTTCAGGGGGGTGAAAGACACGAAGTAGCTGGTACATCATTCGTTGCTCAAAGGAACTATGAGGAGGCCCTAGGTAAGCAGTTCGTTAGGGTTGTTAGCTGTAATACCACAGCCATATGTAGGGTCCTCGGCGGCATTCATGAGAGATTAGGTATTAAGAAAGCTAGGGTATGCATTATTAGGAGGGCTGTTGATGTGTGGGAATCAGGCCATACAGGTATAATAAATACCGTCGTCCCCGAACTGCACGTTCCATCACATCACGGACCTGACGCCCAGACAGTCATCCACGACTTAAACATAGTGACTATGGCTGCCAAGGGTAGCCATAACCTATACCATCTACATATGGCTATGGCTGAGTTAAGGACGAAGGCCAGTAAGGATGACGTGATTAAGGTACTTGAAGAGGAACCTAGGGTGATATTCATAAATGGCTCAGACGGGGTTGAAGGCCTTAATTCGGTGTTCGAGATTGCTAGGGATTTAGGCAGGCCTAGAGGTGATCTATATGAGGTCCCTATATGGATTGATAGTATATCAGTATCTAACGATGGTTATGAGATCTACTTAATGTGGGCTACGCCCAACGAATCAAACGTAATCCCTGAAAACATAGATGCTATTAGAGCTATTACTGAAACGGAAACAATTCGTAGCGCGTCCATCGAGAAAACCGATAGAAGCTTAGGGGTAATTAAGAAACTATATTAAATCTTTAGGAATGATGGATGAAGCGTAGGGAAGAACTAAAACATCGCCTCCTCTAACCACCTGATTAACGTATTTCATGGCATCCCCTAAGTTTTTGAATACCTTAAATATCTTGGACTCCCTAATATTATGAGATACCACTACCACCTCCGCATTAACAGCAATCCTAGAAATAGCGTACACTTTATGGTACCCTAAGTCGAAATTCCCCTTCACGAAATTAATTATTTCTTCGGGCCCCATCCCTGAATACAGCAACTCCTCGGTCTTAGAATCACCAACACCTTCATCGCATTCAGCAACTAAGACTATCACGCCGCCCTTATTAACACACCTATAAGCTACCTCTAAGGCCTTATGGGCTTGATATAGGTTGATGTCCTTAGGATAACCGCCTGGAGAGGCTATAACAACATCATACTTCCTGCCCACTTCCACTCCGTAGATCTTATTAAATATTCTAACGCCTTCCCTATGTGCCTTAATGAAGTGCCCGGCAACGGAGCCTACTATCTCCTTCCTCTCATTTAAAACTACATTGACTATATATTCGAGGCCTAAGATGCTCGCTGCCTCCTCTATATCCTCCCTTACTGGATTACCATCTAACTTAGCTAGCTCGGCACCAGGTAACAACATCATTCTATGATTTTCCTTGATGCTGTCATATGCAGCCACCCCTGGTAAGACGCTCTTACCTCCACCACTGTATCCCGCAAAGTAATGCGGATCGATATTAGCTACGCCTATCCTTAAGTCAGCATTAACTACAGTCGAATTGATCAGTACTGGGGTACCTCTTGAGGTCTTACCTAAGTATTCAACAAAATTACTCCAGCAGTTGTGATCAAATACCTTAAACCCCTTAACTATATCTACACCTAGGAGCTTAATCCATTCATCACGTGTGTGTGGTCTGTGAATGCCTGTAGCGAAGACTATGGATATATTATCGTTTTTAACGCCGGATTTAACTAATTCATTGATTATTAATGGAACCACCTTATATGAGGGCAGCGGCCTAGTTATATCACTAACTAATAGACAGACTCTATGGTGCGGATCAACTAGCTCACGCAATTTAGGTGCTCCTATCGGATTCTCTAAAGAGTTCTTTATAATACCTAATTCGTCCTTAGGGATCACCTCACGCCTAGGAAGTATGACTGTAGCATTACTTAACTCCAAAGACAGGTAATTAGATCCGTAGGGAATTAAGACGTTAATTCCTAACACCAGAATATTAAACTTAAATCTAGTTTATTAAAAGTAAATTAAAAATAAAATTAAGTTTAAGGCATATATCCCTTATCCTTATAGTACTTAGCTGCTCCTGGATGAAGCTCCCACAGGCCTCCTAACTGCCACGCTTTACTTGGGTCGAATTCCTCGAAGTACTTAGCTGCCGCCGCTATGTACGACTTGTTCTCATCCAACAACCTAGCAACCTGATATATGAAGTCCTCAGGCAGCCCAGCCCTGCATAGGAATACTGGGTAGTCGACTAATGATGGGTAGTCCTCCTTAACCCACCTATATGAGCCCTTAGGAATGTAGGCTAATTTAAATCCATATTTACTCGTCATATAGTCTATATCCTCCTTAGTTAGGTAGAATGGCTCTAAATTCATGGTTGTATCCGCCTCCACCATAGCGCTATACCCTATACCTCCAAACGCTATATACACATCTATCTTACCCTCCCTCATCATTTGAACTATGTCAGTATGCGATCCTAGGAATACTGTACCGCCTGCCTTCCTTATGTCGTCGTATGTTACTCCATACCTAGCTAATAGAACTCTGGTTGTGTATTCCTCTGCAGTGCCCCTTATGTTCGTGCCTATAGCTACCCTCATACCCCGCTTAACCATGTCAGCTAATTCATTAAAGTTGCTTGCTGGGAATCCAGGCCTCTTAACCGCGTGGAAGTACTGTGAGTACAGCCCCCCTGCAAGTAGCTTAACGTTACTGAAGTTAATTACCTCCCCCCAATAGTCCTTAGCAGCCGTAGGATCCTTAGCAACAGCTGACTGCCAAGCATAAGCCATAACTATGTCTGCCTCATCCTTAGATGTAGCCAATATGTTAGGCCCTGAACCGCCGGGCTGGACCGTGGCCCGAACCTTCAACTGCTTACTAATTAGATCGCCTAAGCCAGCACCAATAGGATACCACGCACCGCCAATACCACCAACCTTAATAACGATCTCCTTAGGCCAGTATGGTGGTGGCGTTGATGGTGGCGGCGTTATAGTACGTGTTGGAGTGGGTGTTAGGATGGCAGTTGGGGTCACAGTGATAGTAGTAGTTGTAGTTAATGTAACTGTAGTAGTTATCACTGAAGGAGCTACAGTAACGGTAGATGTAACCACCTTAGGCGGCGCGACAGCACTACCTGCGAAATAACCAACAACGCCGGCAACTATGATTAAGACAACTAACACACCTAATAATGCGTTCTGTGTCACCATAAACTACACTGAAAAATCCTACTTACATCATTTTTAAATTTTTATGTCTGAAAAGTCCCTCATCATTGAGTTATGATTGGTGTTATAGTACATGACTTGATAGCGATCGACTTCATGGAATTAATGCTGGAGCAATATCCTGAATTAAAATGTAGGTGAGGGTGTTTAAGCCCTTAACTGACCTCCAAATGAATGGTGTAAAAACCAAATGGATGTGAGGCTTTACCATTCGGTGTTGGAATAGGGTCATCGACCTCCTCCCGTCCTCTTGGTCATCATGGCCCTGGCGGCTACGGGAGCCCTCCCCCCGAGCACCTAGGGCGCATCGAGGCTACGTACGAAGACGCGGCTTATAAACCTTTCCCCTCACGGGCCTAGGATGAGCCAAGCTCATGGCACTAAAAAGGGGGTCGCCAAGCGAAAGAAGTAAGTCCAGTAATCATGAACTTGGTTGCGGCCCATCAAAGTATCTAGTCTTGATAGGGTTTAGAGTGTTTCGGTAATCTTAAATCCCTGAAAACTACTTTAATACTGAGTGTGATGAGGTTAAACAACTTACCTACTAGGCTATGTGTTAGATGTAGGGGCAGGAACTTATGTGGATTGGCCTATTGTCCCGTACTTGTTATGGATGCTGTAGCTAACTTAGGTAAGGTCGTCAAAGGCAATAACGTTTCAGGTTCAACACCTCCATCAGTTTTTATTGGAAGGTACGGCTACCCGTACGTGCGTGCAGGCCCTGCCTTACCACCAGTATTGGGAGATACGTCAATATACGATTTACCTGAGGCTTGGATTAACATGACATTAAATGAGGTTCTCACATACAGGTATTCGTTGGTTAGGGGAATTATTACTACACCGGTAGATAACTTAAATAATAGATTTATTGGTATGATGCAGGAGTTAATGCTGAGTTTAAGGCCTGTGGATGTTGAGGTACGCCTTGAAAAACCACCAAAGCCTAGGTTATACTTTGACGAGTACTTACCTCCTCAAGGGCCTTCAGCACCTATGAGGGAGTTTAGACTTAGTTCTAACCCGATTAGTGATCGGAGGATTGAGAGGGTATTCTATGACACCGATTTAAAGGCCATTGAAGGCGTCATCAGGCTTTATAGGGAGGGCATTCCAGTATCAGCAATCCATAAACTACTAAGCGTAGGCGGCTTAGGCATCAGTAAGTTCAGGAAGTTAGTCCCTACCAGGTGGTCTATAACCGCTATTGATTCAGCTATTTCTCAGCACCTAATAAGTCAGGTGAGGAAATTGCCGTTAATTAATAAATACTTACTGTATATTAGGGAATTTATGGACAACCTATTTATCGGTATATTAGCTCCTAGACCATGGAGCTATGAGTGGATGGAGGCATGGTTCCCTGGTAGCACATGGAATAAGTTTGGATTGAATGTTGAAATTGAAGGTGATTACGAGGGGTTTAAGGGTAGGACGGAATATCCGGAAATAGGTGGGTGTTACTTCGCAGCTAGGCTGGCTAGTGCTGAGGCATTATTGAATATAATTCGTAGGCAGGCTACAGTAATCTTATGGAGAGAGATATATGAGGGGTTCGACCTACCTATCGGTGTGTGGTTCGTGAGGGAGAACCTAAGGGCTATGTTTAAATGTAGGCCATTAACGTTCAATACCGTAGAGGAGTTAATTAAGTACCTAAGAGATTCGAGGATCACTAGAGTAACTATAGATACATGGATAAGGAGATCGTTCCTAATGCGCTTACTGATTACTCAGGAATCGCTAGACAGGTACATGCGGTGAATAGCATAGGTAGCATCATGTATAACTATATCAGGGTTAAGTCGGTGCTATCTAAATCTAAATTACCTGACCTCGACTACGCCTTAAACCCATACATAGGGTGCGAACACGGCTGCATATACTGCTATGGTCCAGACATGTGTAGGAGGTACTTGGAGGTTGCTTTAAATTGGGGCTCCACGGTATTGATAAAGAGTAATTTAATTAGTGTACTTAGAAAGGACTTGAAGCATGCTAAAAGAGGTACTGTGGGGATATCTACAGCCACCGATCCATATCAACCCGTTGAAGGGAGGCTAGGTATAACGAGGGAGGCAATCAATATCCTATTAAACCACGGTTTTAAGGTCTCAATTCAGAGTAAGTCAAATACCGTGACAAGGGACTTAGACTTAATGAGTGAGGGGAATATAGATGTAGGGCTAACTATAACAACACTGAATGATGCTTTGGCTAGCATTATAGAACCTAAGGCCCCTAGACCGTACTTAAGGGCCAAGGCAGCCTATGAGATCTCCGCAAACGGCATTGAATTATGGATATTCCTAGGCCCCATAATACCGTTAGTTAATGATGATGAAAATAACATTAATGAGGTAGTCGAGCTCGCTGCCTCAGTAAATGCCTACGTTATCTACGATAAATTAAATGTGAAGCCCTTAATGCTTTACAACCTCAGGAGGAAGTGGACGCTTAAGGCTGACCTAGACGAGGTAATTAGATTAAGTAGCGACAGAAACTACGTTAGAAACTTAAGCATCACCATCAGTAACATATGTAGGAAGCATAGGGTCAAATGCGTACCAGCTTTTAGATCATTAGTCACTTAAAGACGTCGACGACCTCGTAATCGCCTAGGAAGTTGAGCAGATCTTGACTATGAAGTCTGTCGGCATCCCAGTAAGGGCGGATGCCTTAGCTACGGATTCTACAGTATCATCAAAGCGCAGGACGTCGGCATCTAATTTAAATTTCCTTAAATTATTCATAACCTCATCGCTCATATGACATCCACCAAGGAATTTTAGGTGTTAAAAATAAACTATTAGGGACTCGTATAAAGTGTAGCAACCCATAGCTAGTAAGTCGATATCTTAATCCTAAGCAACTTCCTAACCTCATCAACTACCAGCATGGTTAAAGGCGCTATAATTATAAGTAAGTACACATCAAGAGGTAGAGGAACGGCTGAGAACGCTACATTAATCGGCGTGTAAAGCACTATCAACTGCAGGATCAGCGAAACAATTAAGGCCGGCGGTAACCACTTATTTCCAGGTAGCTTCCATACATTAACATTCTCACTCCTTGAAACTATGGATCGCCCGAACTCTGAAAGGACCAGCGTTGTAAAGGCTACGGTCTGGGCATATCTAATTCCGTAGGGCAGTGATTGAATGAAGAGCAAAATAGTTATAGCGCCAAGTATAGCGCCCATAACTATGTAGTAGACCATCTTTCTGTTGGTTATAAATCTCTCCTTGGGCGATCTGGGAGGCCTTTCAAGTATGCCGGGCTCAGGCGGCTCGAAGCCTAATGCTATTGCCGGCAACGCATCAGTAGTCACATTAATCCACAGCAGATGTATGGGTCTTAATATCGGCGGCAAACCGATTATCTCAGCACCAAATACTGATGCTACTTCACCTAAGTTACATGTCAGTAAGTAGTTAATCGGTTTCTTCAAGTTCTCGAATATTACTCTACCCTCCTTAATTGCCTCAACAATAGTTACAAAATTATCATCAAGCAGCACCAATTGAGATGCTTCCTTAGCAACCTCAGTTCCCTTAATACCCATAGCAACACCTATATCAGCCATCTTAAGTGCTGGCGCATCATTAACGCCATCCCCGGTCATAGCAACCCTGAAGCCCTTGCTCTTCAACGCCTTAACTATCCTGGCCTTATGCTCCGGGGTGACTCTAGCATACACATTAATCTTATCTACTATCTTAATGAACTCTTCATCACTCATAGCCTCTAACTCTTTTCCTTCCAGTACTGTATCATCCCTAACCTCAAGACCGATCATCCTAGCTACAGCCATGGCTGTTAGCTTATGATCCCCTGTTACCATCACTACTTTAACGCCAGCCCTTTTAGCTACCTCAACAGCCTCCTTAACGCCCTCCCTAGGCGGGTCAATAATACCCAACACAGCGAAGAACGTTAAATTCCTTTCAGCTTCCTCCATATCCTCAACTAATTGATCCATAACCCTATAGGCTATACCGAAGGTCCTGAATCCATTAGATGCCAGGTCAGTAATGTATTCGGTGATCACCTTCTTAACCGATGCCGTCAACTCCTCATCAAGCCCATTAACTCTAACATTAGATGATATATCAAGTAATATCTCAGGTGCTCCCGATGAAACTAACAAGTACTTCCCACCATACTCATGTATAGTTGACTTCCTCTTCCTAAATCTATCGAAGGGGAAGACCTTAGCTACCTTTAATTTCTCAGCAGCTGCCTTAACTCCTCCCTCACCTAACCCCTTATAACTTAACACTAACGCAGCTCCCTCAGTTGGAGACCCTCGAATCCTCCACTGACCCTCCTCGTAAACTAACTTAACGTCTGGTAAGGTATGCGCTGCAATTATTTCGAGGAGGAACTTGATATCCTCTTCATTATTAACGCCATCCACCAATTTAATCTCGCCCTTAGGCTCGAAGCCGCTACCGGTGACCTCATAAGATGCCTTAAGCATTCTAATTACCTTTACCGTCATCTCGGCCTTAGTTATGGTCCCAGTCTTATCGCTACATATCACATTAACAGCCCCTAAGCCCTCAACGGCAGCTAACTTCCTAACCAACGCGTTCTTAGCAGCCATCCTTCTGGCCCCTACCGCTAGTATAGCAGTAGCTATTGCTGGCAGGCCTTCCGGAACCGCGGCAACACCTAATGCTACCGCTAACATTAAGGCATCTAATACGTCTGTATGCTCCAGGAATAATGTCAATGCAAATACCACAGCACATATACCTAGTATTATCGTACCTATCCTCTTACCAAACTCATCTAATTCCACCTCAAGCGGCGTTTTCTCCTCCTCAGCCTCAACCACCATCTTAGTGATCTTGCCAAACTCCGTGTTCATTCCAGTAGCTACTACAACCGCCTTACCCTTACCTCTAACAACATATGTGCCCATAAATACCATGTTCTTTCTATCGCCTACAATGGTATCTGGTGGAAGGGTGATATTAGCTAGCTTAGCTACTGGCGTTGACTCTCCGGTTAATGATGCCTCATCCGTCTCTAACTCAACAGATTCGATAACCCTAGCGTCCGCCGCTATCCTATCCCCCTCGGATAACAGAAGTATATCACCAGGAACTACCTCAGCTGCAGGGATCACCTTCTCCTCACCATCCCTTAAAACCTTACATGTAGGTGCTGCAAGCTTCTTAAGGGCTTCTAAAGTCCTCTCAGCCCTGTATTCCTGGACGAAGCCCATTATAGCCATAATTAAGACTATGATAAGTATAGCTGTTGCATCTATAACTTCACCTAAGATGAATGAGATAGCAGTAGCTATTAGCAGAATGCCGATTAAGAAGTTGGCAAACTGCTTTACAAACATCTCTAGCGGGCTCTTCTTCTTAGCTATTAACTCATTACGTCCATATTGCTTTAATCGCTCTTCAGCCTCCTTAGACGAAAGTCCAGCTACCCTACTATTTAGTTTCTGTAGGACCTCCTCAACAGTTAAAGAGTGCCATGGAATGCTCAGAGGCCATCCCCAAGAACTATGCAAGCTCAGCATTATAAACTATTCGATAATTAACTCACTTAAATTAATGTTGGAATCGTTAGAAAACGCTTTATAGGGAATTAAATTCCTTAAGAGCGCGCTCACCAGTACTCTGAAAGATCTCTTAAGTCCATTAGCCCCTTATTTAAGTACCAGTAAATGCTTCTTGAGACCTCATACGCCAGATTAGCATCAAGTATTAGCGGTACATTTAAATCCACTGTAGAACGTCTTAACTCATAATCTAATTCTGGGTAATAACCGGAGGTCATCACCAACCCTATGTCGCCTCTCCTTAAGTAATCCATTGCCTCACCATATTTAATTGAATCAACGCCATTTACGGGCATTTCATTAACTGTTATTACCTCATACCCTGCCCTACGTAGAAAGCCTGAAGCCTCTCCGAGCAGGGCTTTATCTTTCTCCACTGCTGTGTACACTAGCACTAACTCGTTATTGCCTGGAACTCTATTTGGAGTTGCAGATAACCAGCTCTTGATTAACGCATCCTCGAATTCGAAGCCTAGACTAGCTACCTCACCAGTGCTCCTCATTTCAGGTCCTAGGAATGGATATGCGCCCCTTACTTGAGCCCATGAGAATTGCGCTGTCTTCACCGCCCAAGCCTTAGCAGGCAACTCGAAGTAGCTATCACGCATACCTATACTCAATTCACCGTCGATAACCGCCTGAGCTGAAAGCTCCATGAAGTTAACTCCTCTCGATTTACTTGAAAACGGCATCGACCTGCTAGCCCTTAAGTTAAGCTCTAGAATGTATGGCTCTAGATCCTTAACTACAAACTGAACGTTAAACGGCCCCCTAATATTTAATTCTAGAGCCAATTTAAGAACTGCTTCATGAATGTCCCTAAGAATCGCTTCATTTAACCTTCTAATCGGGGTCACCATCGTGGCATCTCCACTATGTACGCCTGCAGGCTCTATATGTTCTATGGTAACACCAACAACCCTACTGCCATCAGACACCGCATCAACCTCTACTTCAAGGGAATTATCTAAGAATTTAGATATTACTACCGGATACTCCTTAGATATCTTAGTAGCTCTCCTTAAGTACTCCATTAACTCATCAAGGCTGTAGGCTATCTTCATCGCTGTACCGCTTAACACATAGCTCGGCCTTACAATTACTGGAAACCCCATGTCGTCTATGGCTTTTAGCACTTCATCTATATCCGTTGCCTCAACCCACTTAGGCTGCTTAAGGCCTAGATATTCAACAAGCTTAGAGAATTTGACTCTGTCCTCCGCCCTATCAACGCTCTTACCTCCGGTGCCAAGCAACCTTATGCCAGCGTCCTCAAGCTTCTTCGCTAAATTATTAGCTATCTGACCTCCTACAAACGCTACAACACCTACAGGTTTCTCTAAATCCACTATATCCCTTACCCTTTCTAACGTTATTTCATCGAAGTATAGCTTCTCATTAACATCCCAATCCGTTGACACGGTCTCCGGATTGTAATTAAGTACTATGACTTCGTACCCCCTCCTACGTATGGCGTTGGCCAGATTTACAGTGGCCCAATCGAATTCGACTGAAACACCTATCCTGAAGACCCCTGCACCAAGGATGAGCACCTTCTCCTTTCCTTTAACGTTGAAATCTACATCGTCCTCAAATGCTGCATAGGTAGTATAGAGGTAGTTAGTTCTAGCAGGCCACTCAGCTGCCAAAGTATCTATCTGCTTAACATATGCCCTAATATTATTATCGGCCCTTAACTTCCTTACGTATTCAACATCGATATTTAATAGCTTAGCAAGCTGTTGATCGCTAAATCCATATTCCTTAGCCATAGCTATCAAGTTAACAAGCTTCGATGCATAATTCAAAGAGCTTTTACCGACCCTACGTATTTCCTCAGTTAGTTCAACGATATCCTTAATTACGTTTATGAAGTACCTATCAATACCTGTAATTAGGCTTAGTTCATCAACTGATGCACCCAACCTCAAGGACTTAGCAACATGTAATATCCAGTAAGGCTCCCTTCTTTTAAGCCTCTCAATAACATTTTCTAATGGTTCATCCTCCTCATAGTACTGACCGCAAGTAACCCCGGGTTCATCTATGTCGAGCATCCTAATAGCTTTCTGAAACGCCTCATGTAAATTCCTGCCGATCGCCATAACCTCACCTATGCTCTTCATCTCAGTCCCAATGCCCCTCTCCGAACCAACGAACTTATCTAGGTCCCATCTAGGTACCTTAACTACTACGTAGTCAAGGCTTGGTTCGAAACAAGCACAGGTGACTCCAGTAACTTTATTTAAGATCTCATCCAATGTATACCCTAAAGCTAACTTAGCTGCTATGTAGGCTAATGGGTAGCCAGTAGCCTTACTAGCTAAGGCACTACTCCTAGACATCCTCGGATTGGTCTCAATTATGTAAAACTCCTCTGAGAACGGATTTAATGCTAGCTGGACATTGCATTCACCTATAAGGCCTATAGCCTCAGCGACCTTAATGCTTGCATCCCTAAGTAGTTGGTATTCCCTATTATTTAATGTCTGACAAGGAGCTACAACAACAGACTCTCCTGTATGGACCCCCATAGGGTCAGCGTTCTCTAGACATGCCACAGCTACCGAGTTACCCCTCCTATCCCTCATGACTTCATACTCTATTTCCTTCCAATTATGTAGATACTTCTCAATCAGCACTAACCTAATTTCGCTATGTGCTAACGCTCTTAGCATGTTGTTCCTTAAATCATCATCGCTCCAAGCAACGAAAGAACCCCTACCACCTAAATTAAAGCTAACCCTACCGATAACTGGATACCCTATCTTATTAGCTATCTCCAACGCCTCATACAAACCCTTGGCAGCACCGCTGGGCGGTATCGGCAGGGACCAAGCCCTCATGGTCTCCTTGAATAACTCCCTATTTAACGCCTTTTCAATCCCATCAACAGGAGTACCTAGCACCTTAACGCCATACTTATGTAGAATGCCCTTCTTCCAAAGGCTAACACCTATGGATAGGGCAGACTGACCTCCGAACCCTAGGAGTACGCCGTCAGGCCTTTCACGCTCGATGACCTTTTCAACGAATTCAGGCCTTATTGGCACCAGGTATACTCTATCAGCTAGTTCATATGTTGTCTGGATCGTAGCTATGTTGGGATTTAGTAAAACTACTTTGATTCCCTCCTCCTTTAGTGCCTTAATAGCTTGACTGCCACTATAGTCGAACTCCGCTGCCTCAGCTATCTTGATGGCCCCTGAACCTATTATTAATACCTTAGTTGGCAACTCCATACTTCTCAACCAACCTTCTAAATAGATTAAATATCCACTCACTATCATGAGGACCTGGAGATGCCTCGGGATGGAATTGGACCGTAATTACGGGCTTACTATTATGTTTTAAGCCTTCAACTGTCTTATCATCTATGTTTATGAACCATAATTTAAAGCCAGTATCAGCGATACTTGAATTATCGACAGCATATCCGTGATTTTGACTAGTTACGAAGCATTTGCCTCTCTCCAAATCCATACAGGGCTTGTTCTGCCCCCTATGACCGTACTTAAGCTTATATATCTCAGCCCCTGAAGCAATAGCTAATATTTGATGTCCTAAACATATGCCCAGCGTCGGTATTCCGTATTCAAGAACGCCCCTTGCATATTCTATGGTGTCCTTAAGTAGTAGCGGATTCCCTGGACCATTACTGTAGACAATGCCCGACGCCCCGAATTCATCAACATACTTTAGTGGGTCCTCTATACATGGAATTCTGATTACCCTAAACCCCCTCTTAAGTAATGCCCTAATTATACCGTACTTAACCCCGCAATCTACTAACACTACCGTTGAGGCCTTACTAACGACATCCGGGGGTTCGTGAAATATGGTATTCTTAGGCATTACCTCGGCAACCAAGTTAATGTAATCATATCTTAAGCTACTTCTTAGCTTATCCATCAGCTCGTCTATATCCACGTCACCCTCATACGTGTATACTAATGCATTCATCACTCCTTTCTCACGCAACATCTTAACGATCATCCTAGTATCGACCATTGTAATCCCGGGTATCCCCTCATTCATTAACCATCCCTCTAAATCAATGATACTTGTCCAATGGCTTGGTGAAGTTGTGTATGCTGTTACAACGGCTCTAACCTGAGGTTTATCGGATTCGAAGTATTTAGGAACTCCATATTCGATTATATCCTTACTTGGCACCCCATAATTACCGATCAAGGGGTGGGTGAAGACTAGTATCTGACCCCTGAATGATGGGTCTGTGATGGCTTCGGGATAGCCGACCATACCTGTAGTGAAGACTAACTCCCCAATACTCAGCCCTAGAGACCCCAAGCCGCATCCCTCAAATACCGTTCCATCCTCAAGTATTAATACGGCGCTGGGTCCCTTGCATTTAAACCGCCGTTTATATACCTTATAGCTCATTACCTACACCCGAACTACTACGTAGATTCATGTACTTCTCACGATCCTTAAGTAGAATATCCTCAACCTCACGTAAATGCTTGCTCATAACCTCAGGATTGGGCGATCCAACAACCTTCTTAAGCCTTAACGCATTCTCAAAGTCTATGACCTCATTTAGATCGCTAACATCGACACCTAACCTCCTACTTAATTCCTCACATATCTTCCTTAAATCATTACCGCCTACCTCCTTGATAACCGATGCAACCATCCTATGCGCCTCCCTATAAGGCACTCCTAATTTAAGCGATAGGAATTCAGCTAACTCCGTAGTCGTTAAGGGGTACTTCATAATGTCATCGCGTATTTTCTCAACATTAAATTCTACGCCATCCATGAAGTCCCTAAATACCGTAACGGCCTCTAAGGTGTTTAGTAAGAGCCTTAATAAGTGTTTATTAATTTCCTGGAGGTCTAAGTTGTAGCCTGATGGAACGCCCTTGCTGATCGATAAGATGGCTGTCAGATGCCCTATCGCCTCCCCACCTAATGCGCGGATGACCTCCATCGTTACTAGATTTCTCTTATGTGGCATAATACTGCTAGTCGATAGGTGTGTTGATGGTGGTATTATGTAGTCGTATTGAGGGGTGCACCATATTATGAAGTCCTCAGCTATCCTTGATAGAGCTACTAGCAATGAAGTTACTATTGAGGCGGTTATTGATATAAAGTCCCTAGAACTGGTCGCAAATAACGTATTAACTAATACGTCGCTGAACCCTAGTAAGCGTGCTAACTCATGTCTATCTATGGGTACGATGGTTCCCGTTGAGGCACCTGAACCAAGTGGTGATTTATCGATGACCTCCGTGAGGATGTAGTTAAGTATGTTTGTATATACCCTTAATGATTCCTCGATATAGGTTAAATAATGTGCGACCGTTGATATCTGGGCCGGTTGTAGATGTGTGAATGTAGGGAGTGGTACGTCGACATATTTACGAGCCTTATTAATTACCGTAGAACGTAAATTAATTAACTCACCTATCAATGCTATAATTGTCTTCTTCGTCTTAAGTCTAAGCGCTGCCGCCACGTGATCATTTCTACTTCTACCTAACGCCAGCCACCCAGCATCATCCCCCACAACATTCCTAAGATACAACTCTATGGCCTCATGAACGTCCTCAACATTCATAGTAAATAAGATACTGCTGTCTTTAAGCAACTTACTTAATTCATTTAATATCTTAACAGCGGCATCTTGAGGTATTAAACCCTTATCCCTTAAGTGGGAAGTATGAGCTATTAGGACCTCTATTACTTCCTTAACTATTAATTTATCCTCCTCAAGTGAGGAGGTGAAAGCAGTTATACGTTCATCTGATTTCCCTAGTAGTGCCTCTCTATATAGTGACATGAAGCCTTTACCTATCATTACTAGTTGCTTAATGCCTTCCTATATGCTACCACGCTCTGTAGCCCCCACATCTCAATAAATCCTTTAGCATGCTCCTGTGATAGGGTGGTATACGATTCATATGTAGTTAGCTTGGGGTCGTATATGGAGTTAGGTGATTCCCTGCCTACGACCACCGCGCTGCCCTTAAATAGCTTGACCTTTACAGATCCATTTACTTTCTCTTCTACGGAATTTATAAAGACGTCTAATTCCTTACGTAGGGGTTCAACCCACAGTCCACTATACACTAAATTAGTCCAAGTATTATCGACCATTTCCTTAAACATCAACTCCCACCTGGTCAGTACTAGCTTCTCTAGGTCTTTATGGGCCTTTATTAACGTTATTGCTGCCGGACATTCATATACTTCCCTGCTCTTTAACCCGATCACCCTATCCTCAATATGATCTATCCTACCAACTCCATGCCTCCCAGCAATGAAGTTTAAGGTTGTTATAAGCTTTACTGGGTTGAGCTTCTCTCCATTAATACTTACTGGTACTCCTTCACTGAACTCTATGGTTATGTACTCAGGGTTATTAGGTGCTTTTTCAGGTGATTGAGTCCACTTAAATACGTCCTCAGGAGGTTCGACAAAAGGATTGTCCAAGACCCCTCCTTCTATGCTCCTACCCCATAGATTATCATCTATACTATAGATCTTCACCTTGAAGGTGAGCCCTTTAGACCTGGCATATTCGTATTCCCAGTCCCTATTCAAACCCCAATCCCTAACTGGGGCTATGACCTTGAGCGATGGATCTAATGCCTTTGTAGTTACGTCAAAGCGTATCTGATCATTGCCCTTGCCGCTACATCCGTGAGCTACTGCATCAGCTCCTTCTTTTTTAGCCACTTCGACCAGCTTACTAGCGATTAGCGGCCTTGATAGTGCACTAGACAGCGGGTATTCCCCCTGGTATAGCGCATTAGCCTTTAGCGCCGGGAATACATAGTTATAGACGAATTCCTCCTTAGCATCGATAAAATAATGTTTAACCGCACCTAACTTCTCGGCCCTCCTAGCTATCTCATCAAAGTCATCGTCTTGGCCAACATCAACAGTGACTGTTATCACTTCGGCATTCAGCTTCTCCTTAAGTAGGAGGAGTATTACTGAAGTATCTAAACCACCCGAATAAGCTAGCACAACTTTCATCTAATTAACCTCTAAACAAGGAGGTAATTCGACTCCTTATATACTTAACGTAACTTTAGTTACATCTGATACTTTAGCTTGTTATATATGTAACAATTGCTTATAAGACCTTGACCTAAGGATTAAATCCTCAATAATATTATATGCTTTAAGGACGTCACGACGACTTAATATCAATATGGTGTCAACGTTACATGATATGATTTGAGTTATGTTTACACCGTTCCATGAAAGAAGTGACGTGATATATGCTATCACTCCCGGCACATTTATTATCTCCCTAGGACTTACTAATATTATCGCTGATTGATCGTCAATCGCATCCTCGATTACCTCGCGGCCAACGATGTCAATGACCTCCTTCTCGGCCTCCTTAGATATAGCCAATGTAAAGGTTCTAGTACCCTGAGTTAGTTGGAAGAACCTGGCGTGAGATAGTTTAGCTATTAACTCACTTAACTTACTGGCTGGTATCTCCTTACGTAAGGTCAGTACCTTTAAGTCCGTTTGTAACTCTATAGTGGATCTAGCTATGAGTTTTATCACGTGGCTCTCTAAGGTGGATTTATTACCTAACTTATCTGAAAACCTTATAAGGCCTATCTTAATGGCGTTTATGCTTACATCCTTGAACCCACCAACCTTCACTACTTCATCGCGTATTAGCTTAGCTAATGAGCTGTAATTTATTACTCTCATTCGCATGCAGTCAAGGACTGATGGATGAGTAAGTACGACCCTTCTAACAGCTTCGGATATGCTTAGCCTGTTCTTCAGAGTTCCCACCAAATAGCATTTAACTTTAAAATTCTGTTTTATATGTACTTTATTATGGAATCTATAGGGTCTATCACGCCATCTGGTAGCAAACCCTTAGCGAGCAATTCCTCTACATCATCTATGAATGGCATAACCACATAGGCTGGCCTCCGATTAATGATGCTCGCTATTTCGTTCATATAATTACTAATTAATTCATAGTTGACTTTGATGTTTAACAGGTTATTAATGACTATAGCTGGTATTATGCACCTTAGATTATCAAGTAATTTAACGTACTTAACCAGTACGTCCATAGATGTCCTGGTAGGTATTGTTATCAAGATATGCTTCCCCTTAACATACTTAGTAAGCGTTAGTAATTCATCGCTCATTCCAGGTGGTAGGTCAATTAGTAAGTAATTAAGGTCACCCCAAATAGTTAGTGAAAGTAGGTACTTAATTACCTCGCTCTTCCTATCGCCCCTTAAGGGCGCTGGCTTATCTCCCACAAATAACCTTAATGACATCACCTTAATTCCATGTACTTCGATAGGTTTAAAACCTCCCTTAACGACCTCCACCTTACCCTCAGACCTACCTAAAATAAAAGGTATCGAACTCCCGTGCAGATCCATATCTAGCACTCCAACATCCTTTCCCAGCTCCCGTAACCTTAGGGCGATAATCGATGTTAATGTGCTTTTACCTACACCTCCTTTTCCTGAGCCCACTATAACGATGTTTGCGATACTTCTTAGCCTATTAATCAACATATGTTCCTTAAAGTCGCTCATCCCTCTCACCCTTAATACTTATCAACTTAACATCATATCCAGTAAGTATCTTAAAGTCCTGGGAACTGCATTTAGGACATTTAACAAATACGTTAACTAGGTCTGGGATTAGATGTATGGGATTATCGCAGTCCTCAATATCGCCGCATAATTCCTTAATGACGTTCATCCTAACCTCACTCCACGGCCATACATATCCACAGTAATTGCATTGAAAGATGCTTTCCTCCTCCTTAATTACGTAATTAACTCCCTCTAAGCCGTATTCAGGACCCAAGATCCTAAGCGTCTCTAGTAAGACCTCTCTATCTACTTGAGCCAAACTACCAACATATATTAATGCCTCCACTACTTTCGTTAAACCCTCTTTATCCTTTAAAGCCTTAATAGTAAGTACTAGGCCCTCAGCTATCGAATATTCATGCATAGATGCTCCCCCTACCTTACATTCATGGAATTCATCTTTATATATTTAGATAGCCACTGATCATCACCTAATATAATTATTTAGTAGGAGCATTACCTATGCTAAACATCATTTTTAGGAGATCATCAATGGATGCTCCCTCGACATTAAGCAATCTATCAATATATTGGTAAACTCCCAAGACAGCTCTATAGCTAGCGCCCTTAACTAATTTATGAACCTCCCTAAACTTAAACATATAGCTTAGCTCTTGATCCGATTGAAGTAGCTCATCGTATATGTCTCTAGGATCCTTAATTCCTTCCTTAATAAAGCTGGCTATAGCTATGGACCATGAGATTATCTTATCCTTAAATCTCTGTATAAAGATGTCACAATCGTTCTCAACATACCCGAAATGGGCAACTGAGACGTATCTGTAGCTACCTCGAGACAGCCTATTTAAGCTCCTTAAATAATCTACGAGATTAAACGGCGGTACTGTAACTGGGTAGATCCTCCTATTAAACATATTTCCCAGCGCATCACCTGCGATTAAAACGTTATCCGGCTCCACTAAGTACGCGATATGATGAGGTGCATGTCCAGGAGTGTGGATCGCTTTAATGACTGTTCCGCCTAAGTCTACGACTGAGCCGTCATCTAATCCGATAATAATCCCTTGGTCAACGGGTTCAGGACGGCCTAAAGTTAGAGCTAAATCACCTAGAACCTCCTTAGAAGCCTCCCATAGCCGCTCTGGATTACTTAAATGTCTAACACCCCTGGGATGCACGTACACATTAACACTACCTAGCTTCTTAATAAGTAAGCCGGTGCCTCCTCCATGATCTAAATGAATATGAGTTAAAGCAATGCCTTTAATGTCTTCTACATTAAAGTACTTAATTAAAGTGTTCACTAGACTATCTACACATAGATTAGGTCCCGGGTCAATTACCAATAAGCCGTTGCTACCAATAATAACATGAGTTGCTAACCATTCGCTCAATCCTAGAACATTGACGTTAACTATGTATACATTATCACTAATTTTAATTAGTTCGTTCATACAGCTATACCAAGCTAGTTAGTATAAGTGCCCGACGTTATAACTCTATGACCCATTTAGTGCTGTCTTTATAATCCATTAACCTAATGCCTAACCTCATTAGCTCAGACCTAATCCAGTCTGAAGTGCTGTAGTCCTTGATATCCCTGAATCTTTGCCTTATAGTTACTATTAATTCGATCAACTTACTGATTATCTCCTCATTAATACCTCCATATAGCTGTTTATCGAGTATCCCTAGAACCTCATTGAATTCGAGCAGCATCTGATATGCCCTTAAAGCCAATACTTGATCGGGTTTGGACTCTAGATCGCGGAATACGAACCTCGTTAATTCGTAGATATAGGAAAGCGCTTTAGGAGTGTTTAAGTCGTCATCCATCGATTCGTAAAATCCTTCCCTAATGCCATTAAGTTTGGAGAGAAGCTTAACTTCATCGTCATTTAAGTAGTATGTTGGCTTAGCTTCCACTATTAATTTCTTTAAAGTACTTACGGCATTTATTAGCCTACCGTAGAGGTTCTTTGCATTTTCCAGCCCTTCATCGCTGAACTCTAATGGAGTTCTATAATGAGCTGAGAATATCCATAGCCTTAGTACCTCAGGTTTGACATTATTTAATATATCCTTCACGAATATCACATTACCTAGAGATTTGCTCATCTTCTCCTTCTTAATGGTTAAATACCCTACATGGAACCAGTACCTCACCCAAGGCCTTGTAGCGAACCTGGACTCACTTTGAGCTCTTTCATTTTCATGGTGAGGGAATATAAGATCCTGACCTCCTCCATGTATATCGAATTGCGTTCCTAAGTACTTAGAACTCATTACCGAGCACTCTATGTGCCATCCAGGCCTACCCCTACCCCAAGGGGCTTCCCAGTAAGGCTCCCCAGGCTTCGCTGCCTTCCATAGGGCGAAGTCGTAAGGTTTTTTCTTTTCAGATAAGTATTCCTCCTCCTGACGCCATTCCTCCCTATTCAATCTACCTGATAACGCTCCATAATCTTCATATTTATCTACTTCGAAGTAAACGCTCCCAGATGGCGCTATGTACGCATACCCCCTTGAAATCAGGTCCGATATAAATTCTATTATATCACTTATGTGGTAAGTTACCCTCGGGTGTATATGCACCTTAATATTCAGCTTATTAAGCATGTCAAAGTAGTCACTAATATATTCCTCAGTAATTGCTTCCCAGCTAATACCCAACTCATTAGCCTTCTTAATGATCTTATCATCTATATCAGTTATGTTCTGAACGTGAATTACGTCATAACCCCTAAGCCTTAGATACCTCTTCAGGATGTCTGCACATACATAAGCCCTAGCGTGCCCTATATGCATGTAGTCATAGACCGTAGGACCACAGAAGTACATTTTAACCTGAGGAGGGTTTAATGGTTGAAACTCTTCATAGCGCTTGCTTAACGTATTATACAACCTTAACACAAATGAGGACCACCTAATCAGCTTACCTAGCTAAAGATTTTAAATTTAACCTCTCCCTAATTCATTACATACGCTCTCCACTAATTCATCTACGCCTGTAACATATAATATCCTAGAGGACTTCCTATCATCTATGAACGGCGCTAGAAACCTAATCCTATCTGTTGGCAATCCTGTATCACCTAATACAATAACTGGCTTCCCTTCATCATACGCGGTTACTATTTCCTGAAAAGTACCTCCAGCCCCTCCTAACGCGACTACGACATCACTGGTTCTTACAAGTATAACGCTCCTCAACCTATATGAGGTGCCACTCCTAATCACTATTGCTTTACTAGGGTATGTAATACCCTCTAACTCTATAGGAGGGATAATAACTACCTTAATACCTAGCCTTAACGCCTCATCAACTACAACCCTCATTAGGCCCCAATATCCGCCAGCAACTAATACTATGTCATTTAAATCTAAGCACTTACTCAACTTATTAATAAAGTCCTTAACGTTATTAATTAGCTTAGGAGGTGGATCACCGCTGTAAGCTGCTATGCCTATGTACTTCATATGGTATACCTAGATAATGTATCTGTGGTGACTTAATAAATCCCTCAGCTGAGGATAACTTAATCATTGATCATTTATCGGCCCTTCCTCATCATCTAAACCACTATACACTTATATAGTTAAAATAAATTAATTATGGATTGGTGCTCAATATGGCTAACAGCGATGTAGTGGATATGATATGTAGGAAGGCTGTTGAGGTAGTGACCGTTGATGAGTTAAGGGATAGGATTCTTCATGGCGGTAAGCTAAGAGGGTACCTAGGATTCGAGCCAAGCGGACTATTCCATATAGGTTGGTTGATATGGGCATTTAAGTATAGGGATTTGGTCAATGCTGGTATTGATATGTATTTACTTGCTGCTACCTGGCATGCATGGATAAATGATAAACTTGGAGGTAACTTAGATCTAATTAGGGCCGCAGCCAACCACGTAGTATCTGTCCTTAAGCACGTCAATATTGACATCAGTAAAGTTAAGGTGGTTTATGCCGAGGAACTAGTTGATGATCGTGAGTATTGGGGGATACTAATTAAGGTTGCTAAGAGGGTATCTTTAGCTAGGGTTAGGAGGGCATTAACTATCATGGGAAGGAAATCTGAGGAAGCCGAAACGGACTTCTCCAAGTTAATCTATCCATTAATGCAGGTCACAGATATCTTCTACCTCGACCTAGATGTAGCATTAGGTGGAATAGATCAAAGAAAAGCACATATGCTCGCCCGGGACGTAGCCGACAAACTAGGGTTTAAGAAGCCAATAGCTATCCACACACCCCTACTTACCTCACTACAGGGAGTTGGTAGGATGGATATTAAGGGCGAAGTAGATGATGTACTCTCGGAGGTTAAGATGAGTAAATCAAGGCCTGAATCAGCGATCTTCATTACAGATTCCGATGACGAAATAAGGAAGAAAATAATGAATGCTTATTGTCCCCCCAAGCAAGTCGATTTAAATCCAGTAATGGAATTAGCGAAGTATATCATATTCTACGATGAGCCGAAGAAAGTAGTAATAGAAAGGCCTCAGAGATTTGGCGGACCCCTAGAAATATACACTTATAGAGAATTAGAAGACCTATACATTAGCGGTAAGTTGCATCCACTTGATCTCAAGGCTACGGTGGCTGACCACATAGTAGATATCGTAAGACCTATACGTGAGGGAGTTATTAAAGAATCCGGGGAGCTGCTTGCTGGGTTAATGTCTCACGTAAGTAGGTGATGTTATATATTTATTTCATGTACATCCGAAATACCTTTTATGTAGAGATATAAAGTGGCATCTCTATATCCTAAGGAGACCTTAACTACATGTACTGGCCTCCATCCTGGAATTTCAAAGTCGAGTGATATTATTCTCGTCCCCAACTTAACCTCCTTGCTTAATTTAGGCTTCAACATACGATTAACGGAAGTTAATAGATACATGTAAATTACCGAGGCGTCGCTTAAGGGTACGTTGAAGAAGTCGTCGTTAATAAACGTAATTCTATCTATGATCCCTAACTTTCTTGCCTTCTCCTCCGCCTTAGAGATTAATTCCTTATTTATCTCAACGCAAACACCTCTAGCCCCCCTTAAAACAGCCTCAATGACGACTCTACCATCACCACAACCTAAATCGTATATCACATCATTTGGCCCGATCTTAGCTAAACTCACTATATACGGTAGTATCTCATCCCTTGTAGGAACCCAAGGAGCGAGCACACTCCCGCCATTTAAAGTCATTATGAATAACCCCAAGGCCTCCAAGTTATCAAACTCGTCCTCAAAGACCATCTTCAGCGATCCCTCCAAGACTACATTAGTTTTAACGTAAACTTATAAAGGTTTAAAGCTTATCCCGATGAAGAGACCTGCATTCACGACTTAAAGCTAATACTTCATCGATGCTTATTTGTCTTAAATTCATTGATTTCGTTGACACCTAGCGTAGTTCATAATACGGGCTACATCATGCTTACAACTGAAAGCCCCGCCCTTTAGGGCGGGGAGAAGATCAGCTAATTCATCTAATCCCTTAAACAGGTTTTCCCTGTACTTAACCCACCTTTAAGGCTGAACGCTTTGAACCCCTTAGACCTTAAAGCCGAGGCCCAGACGCTACTTAATTGCCCGCTATCACAGTAAATGAGGATAGGTTTATCCTTAGGTAGGTCGCCTAGGTTTATATCGTAGATGCTTAGCGCACCACTATAGTGCCACTTCTCAAAGTCCTTCTTATCCCTAGCATCTATTACAACGACATCCTCCGGTATGAAGTCTAGCTCTAGCGTTAAATCATTAAGTACATCGTAAACATCTACATTAACTAATTCATAAACTTTAACCGAATTACTTATATTCCGTATGAAGTCGTCACCTACTTTCTTAGACTCACTTATGAGTATGTTTAAATCTGCCCTCGTAGTCACAGGACCTGAGGTTATAGCGCATAATTCAATAACCTTAGACGAATCTTCGTAAGTCCCTAAGGACCTCGCTATCTTAATTATCTCATCCTTATCCATAGATATTAAAGGCCTTAATATAGGCAGTCTGTAGTCGGCCGGCAAGCTCTCCTCAATGACCCTTAAGTTTTTCAGCGTCTGAGATGATGCCTGACCCAACGATTCACCAGTCCCTATCGCATCGTATCCATTATTTTTAGCTATGTGTAAGGCTATTAAATACATGAACCTGCGTAGAACTACCTGCAGGTAGTCCCTACGGACGTTAGTTAGGATATATGTGATTAATGGCGATAGATCAATTAAATAAAGCTTCGGACTATATCCATAAAGCCTCCTACCGACCTCCTTGATAACCCTCAATGCATTAACTAAGTTTTTATAATCACCCATCACATAATGGATGAAATCTACCTCAGCACCTCTTTTAGCGATTAGCCATGAAGCGACTGCTGAGTCGTAACCTCCTGATATCAGCATTAATACCCTCCCCTCAACGCCTATGGGTAGGCCGTTAACCCCTTCTAAACAATCAGAGTAGAAGTAGAGATCTTTACCTCTGATCTCTATGAGTATCTCTACATCTGGGTTCTCCAAATCAACCCCAGCACTATATCCCTTTAATACGTCGCCAACAACTCTAGCTACATCCATCGAAGTAAACTCGTGTTCGCCAACTCTTTTGACCCTCACTGCAAACTTCTTACCTTTAACGACCTCCTTAAAAAATTCCTCAGCATATCTGCATATATCATTTAATCTATCAAACCTATACTTAACCGCCCTACAAACCTTATGGACCCCAAAAACATCCTTAATGATATTCTCAACCCCCTCGTCACAATCAGCATATATTATGCCCTCCGATACGCGAACCTCGCTGCATTTAAACTTAAATCTACTTACGGCATCAACTATGTTACTCACTAATCTACGTTCAAACCTAGGCCTAGTCCTACTGGACTTGAGCGGAATCTCTCCACTCAATTTAATCACGTACAGCATCTTACCACCATCTGAACTCCTTCCCCTGTCCTTCATGGCGGGGCTCTCAACACCTATTCGTGCCTACATTCTGACCTCCTTCCCGCCCTAAGGGGCGAGGGTTCTCCTTAGAGCAGGGAGGTTTGGAGTTACATTCCCTCTGAGAGGGTTTAGCCCCGGGCCTGTCTCCGGCCCATTACCCCTATCCCGCTTAGTGCAGGACTCGGGTAACTGTACCGCTGGAGATGGCCCTGGATTTCATGATATGTCGACGTTTCCATAGCAGGTGCCATTAAATAAGCTTCAACATTAAAATATATTATTAATTTCTAATCATTCCTCCATAATTCAATGTACTATTGTTATTAGGAGGTTATATTGGGTTATGTATGTTACGAATACTAGCGAAACGACGCTCATCAATTTAATTAATATGTTAATTGAGGGACCGGAAGCGTCTTTAAGCGGATCGCCGACGGTATCACCTATTACGGCTGCTTTATGCGCGTCACTGCCCTTACCCCCGAACTTACCCTCCTCAATATGCTTCTTGGCATTATCCCAAGTATTACCTACGTTCCCTTGAAATAACCCCAGTAGGAGTCCTGTAACTATTGATGCAAATAACATACCGCCTAACGCGTAAGGCCCTAGCGTAAATCCAATGAGGAGGGGTGCTACTATAGCTACCATACCAGGTAGAACCAACTTCTTAATAGCTGATGTAGTAACTATTGATACTACTTTTCCATAATCTGGTTTCTCCTTAAACTCTAGTATTCCTGGCTTTTCCCTAAATTGCCGCCTGATCTCATCTATCAACACGAAGGCAGTATCACTTACAGCCATGACTACTAATGAGGTAAATAGGGCAGGCAACACCCCACCTATGAAGGCCCCAGATAGTACCATTGGGTCGATGATCGATAGCTTGATCTTAATCATCTCCACGGCTAGCCCTAATTTACTTGAATACGCTGCCAGGAAAGCCAGCGCGGTAAGTGCTGCCGAACCTATGGCAAAGCCCTTAGATATAGACTTCATGGTGTTACCAGCAGAATCGAGCATATCAGTTATCATCCTAACCTCCCTACCTAGACCAGCCTGCTCTGCTATACCGGCAGCATTATCTGTTATCGGACCATAGGCATCTGCGGAAACAACTATCCCTGTAAGCGCTAACATGCCTACAGCGGCTAGCGCCACTCCATATATGCCGTACCAGAACCCACCATAAGCGTATAATATGTAGAACGATATTAACTCAGCTATAGCTATACCTGCGGACGGTACGACGACGCTTAGGAACCCATATGAGAACCCACTTAATATAGTTAATGCTGGACCCATCTGAGACATCATTGCTACCTTCCTTACCGGCGGCTTATCCTTATTAGTAAAGTAATCAGATGTAAACCCTATTAACACCCCAGCAATAAGACCTGAGATAATTACTACCCAGACCCTTATACCCAGTTCGAAACCTAATAAGCTCGTAGATAGCGGGTAAGTTATAACTGCAATTATAGTAGCGCCTAGGACGCTGGCTAATGTTAAAGGCTTAGATGGGTTACCGCCTTCCTTAACTCTAACCGTAAATGTAACCAGTACCGAGGCAATAATACCTGCAGCCGCTACAAGTAGAGGATATAAAGTAAGCCCTAGGGTAATCCTACTACCTACTAGGGACGTAGCCGCTATAATCATAGTTGAAATTATAGCCCCTACGTAGGATTCAAATAAATCAGCTCCCATACCCGCTACATCACCTACGTTATCGCCTACGTTATCTGCTATCACTCCAGGATTTCTCGGATCATCTTCAGGTATTCCCTTCTCGACCTTACCCACTAAATCGGCACCTATATCCGCTGCCTTAGTATAAATTCCTCCACCAGCCCTCGCAAATAATGCAACAGTGCTTGCACCAAAACTATACCCTATGATGTCATTTACCACCTCTGCTGTACCGCCATATGCTAAATACTGCAACGTTATAAGTAAAGTGCCTAGGCCAACGACTAATAACCCCATCACAGAGCCGCCATGGAATGCAAGCGTTAGCGCCTTACTTAATCCATATTCTTTGGCAGCATTTGCTGTCCTTACATTGGCGTTAACAGCAACGTACATGCCTATAAAACCAGCTGCAGTGGACGATAGAGCTCCTAATATATATGATATTGCAACCCTATAGGACACTAATGCAGCTAATATTACTGCCAGCGCGGTAGCTATTAGTAGGATGATTGAGTACTGCTTCCTGAGATATGCTACCGCACCCTCCTTAATGAACTCCGATATCTCAACCATCCTACCGCTACCGGCGGGGAACTTAAGTATCCTATACGCGAGGAGGAATGCGTAAGCTATAGCTACTAGGCTTACGGCTATCACCATCTCCATCAACATAGTATTCAACACCACCTAATTCCTTTAAGGCAGGCCTTATAAATTTAACAATATGAAACATTATTCCCTTGGACGTGATACATGTGCAATTCATTATAATTTATAACAATAAATTATTTGGAACCTAATGAAATTACCTCCCTAACCGCCGACTCGATAGCCTCCCTCGAATTCATAGTAGGTCTCCAACCAATTCCCCTTAATTTCCTTATATCTAGTAACATAAATTTGACATCCCCTATCCAACCTCTACCATCATTTGTCGTCTTAACATAATGGAATTCCACATCATCTAGATTTAAGGCCTTTGAAACTATCCTAGCAATTTCATTAACATCTATCCAATCCTCATTACCTACATTAAAGATCTCATAAGGGTTATGCGAATTCATGGAGTAATCGACAGCCACCTCCACGGCATTTATAAAATCGCTAACATGTAGGTAGCTCTTTCTTTGAGTTCCATCACCAAGTATCTCAAGCCTAGACGGATCTTTACGTAGCTTCCTTATGAAGTCAATTATAACTCCATGTGTTTGTCTGGGTCCGACTATATTGGCCAACCTCAATATGATGCCCTTTATTCCATATAGTTTGCTGTACGTTATAATTAAATTTTCAGATGCGAGCTTACTAGCGCCGTATACTGATATAGGTTCTAATGGAGCGTAGTCCTCAGGTGTTGGGATTACCCGAGCATCGCCGTAGACTGTGCTACTGCTCGTAAATGCTATGGCCTTAACTTTATTAATCCTACATGCCTCTAGAACGTTAAATGTTGCTAGTACGTTCTCATTAAAGTGAGTCCTAGGATCAGTAACAGATACTCGTACCTCCGGATTAGCGGCTAAGTGGTAGACCACATCTACATCCTTAAATGCTAGCACTAAGTCGTCATTAAACTCCTTAAGATCCAACTTAAGATACTTTATGTATTCTCCCTCAACAAGTTTCTTAATGTATTGATAATTACCTGAGCTTAAATTGTCAATCACGGTTACCCTATACCCCCTACTAACTAAACGATCAACTAGGTGGGAGCCGATAAACCCAGCTCCTCCTGTTACCAATACGTTCAACTGAATCACCTCGTTAACTTCGGTTCAGGTAATTCTAAACCCCCTGTTAAAATTACCTAAATTCAATAACCTTAAGTACTCTATATCGACCGCCTTATTAATCGGCCACATATTTGACGGCCTTCTAAGGTCGTTAACCTTCATTATTAAATCAACTAACTTACTAATTTTCTCATCCCTGCTTAAAGTGCTTTGGATTACGTCCTTAACTGGCACCCTGATATTAAGGCTTAAACACGGCATTAAAGCACCATCTGGTGCAATCCTAATTCTACTACACCCAGCGCAAAATATCGGATTTAATACCGGCCTCACAACCTCAACCGTTGTACCAGTAGGTAACACATATATCGGTCTATTATGTAGTTCCCCCCTTACTATGATCCTGGATGACGCCTTACTCAGCTCACTTAGGAAATTATCAAGAGATACAAAGTAATCACTAAATACTTCCTTACCTCTCCCAATAGGATGTAATTCAATAAGTTGAACATGTATCCCTAAATTCTCTGCAAATCTAATGATCGCCCATAATTCATCCTCATTAACTCCACCCAAAACAACAGTATTCAACTTAACCTTATTAAGTCCATAATTAACTGCTTCCTTAATGCCCTCAATCACGTTATAAAGACCGTCAACGCCAGTGATCTCCTTAAATTTATATGGGCTTAAAGTATGTAGGCTGATATTTACCCTCATTAATCCAGCATCAACTAACTTGCTGATGTACTTACTTAGATAATATCCATTAGTTGTCAGTGATATATCATCCCCCCTACCATACTCTCTAAGAACTCTAACTATTTCGACAACATCACTCCTAACGAGGGGTTCCCCACCTGTTACCTTATACCTCTTAATACCGACCCTACTAAGCGCCTCAGCAATAATACCTATTTCCTCATAATTTAATTCCTCAGAAACTAAGTACGTACCCTCCCTATGGCAGAAGAAACAACTAAAATTACATGCTAGTGTAACAACTAATCTGGCATTTAATAACGGCCGTCCATACTTGTCATGCAGGGTCGTTAAATAGCACCTCTAATTATTAATCTGAATGAACTAAATATATTCTAAACGAACTATAGAGGTTAAGCTTTCATTGTTATTAACAATGCTGTCGCTCGCTATCACTCCCTTATGCGCTCCTACCTTCCAATCAGAAACATGCTGGCATCATTTAATTCATTAAGCTCATCATGCGGGTCCTCGAACGGGAAACATTATGAGCAAAGGCCTTGTTATTTATAGCTGAATGAGGGCTCTTAAATCTTGCATCCTACGTCATCTAGCGATGATCCAGGATGGGGACCTCTGGCCGCTCAACTGCCCAGCAAATGAGGGATGTAATCGAATAGATGTTGGAGTGCCTCTCCGCTCTAAGAGGGCCTATGCATATATTTTGGTTTAACCCCCCTTATTTTGAGGGCGATTAAGGGCTTAAGCTCCCTTACCAGCATTTAATCTGATTATCGATTCCGCACCTTCATTTTGGAAACACATCATCAAGTGCATCGTAGGACATGAGTTCATGTATACCCACCATAAATGGCGGGCTTTCGGTTACAAGATAAAGATTGATTAAAAACATTAAGCTTATTATTAATATTATATTACAGATATTGAATCAGTAAACAGCGACCTCTAAGGGATAGGGGGTAGATGGTAATATGAAAACGTCTGGGAGGCTAAATGACGGAGTATGTAGTAGGTGTGGTGGGAGAACATTTATACTTATTGAAGTTGAAACCTATGGGAACGGGCTAAAACATGTAAGGTATTTAAATAAGTGTAGGGTATGTGGTAATTTAAGTACTATAGAGGAATTAATGATCCGTAGAAATGATAGTGGATTAGCCATATACGTTAAAAAATAAATCAAATCAAAAATCATTTTTAGGTTCATAAAATGATTGAAACTATGTCAGATACGGCCTTGAGGTAATGTAGGGGCATTAGCAGGCCTATGCTTAAATTCTTAGGCGATGTAATTGACTTAACCCAAATGCTCTGTCCGCCAGCATCTAAGTAGCTTTCAAGGAATTTCCTAGTAAATGCTTTAAATCCATTTAAATCTATGACGTACCTATAGCTAGCGAATAATAGGGTTAACATTAAGTCCCATCCAAATAGCTCCGGCGACCCTTTCCTTACGGCTTGTTCAGCATCTATTATATATACGTCCTCACCTTTAATGATAAAGTTTGAGGGCTTAACATCACCTAGCGCGAACCCCTTTAAGTGTACATCAGCTAAAGCTCTAGCTATTAATGCACATGTGTCCAAGTTATACACCAGCGGCTTTCCATCAATGAATTCCCTAATTATGATTAAATCCGACTCAACAACCTCATAAATCCTTGGTACCCTGTATCTAGCCCCGTCCCCAGCGCTGAAGAAGAATACCTCCCTATTAAACCTTTCCTGAGGCGATATCACGAACGGATATGATGCCTTATACAGCATGGATGGCGGTAGCCACTTAAGTAAGCCTATTTGCTTTTGGAAGCTCTTCCTAACGGCCTTTAAGCCGTTCCATTCAATTACTTCTATCTGTCCAAGTAGGTTATCGATGCTTAATAGGTGCGTCTCAAAAATGTTCTTCAGATAATCAATGATTTCATTGATTATGTTTCTATATTCACCCATTATTCCATCTATACACCGATGTTAAGCCCTAATCTAAATGCCTTCTTATTTAGCTCGCTCCACTCCTCGCCTACCACCTCATCAATAGCCATTTCAACTGCCTCTGGATTAATTAGTTTAGTTGTCCCTATTAAATGCCCTAACGCAACCATATTGGCTACGCGTATATTGCCTATCTCCCTCTCAGCTAATTTGGTATATGATGCCCTAAGTACCCTCCAGCCAACATTACTCGGTAATTCACTTACATATGTTTCATCAACATATACTGTGCCATTGCTCTTTACCAATGATGAGAACTTAACTAGCTGTGCTTGATGCATAAATATCGCTATATCAGCCTTCCTAACTTTTATGAAGTCTAATTCCTCCTCATTATTGGATATTATAAGATCCGCCCTTGAGTCCCCACCTCTGGTCTCAGCTACGTAGGACTCGCTGCATGTTACATATAGATTACTGTATTTAGATGCAGCAACCCCTAATACCCTACCAATTAGCAGTATTCCTTGACCCCCTCTACCAGCTATCAATAGTTCATATCGCATAATTAGCTCCCATACAACAATTTAATGAATCCGCTCTTATATTCATTTACGTATTCCCCGAGGACTATTTCCTTACCCCATACTATATCTGATTCATCTATCGATGGCTTTGCTTTAAACTTAATCATCGACTTCAACTTATTAAAGAGTTCGACGGGATTTCTAAACCCTATATGCCTGCCAAATACCTCTGGGCATATGGATATTACCTCAATAAACGAGAACCCATCCCTACTTAATGCGTTGTATATATATCTCTCAATTAGGTGTGGGTGAGTGACCGAAGCCCTAGCCACGTAATTAGTGTTTAATGACGAAACCAACTTGATGAGGTTAAGTGGGTATTCTAGGTTTCCGTACGGTGTGGTCGTCGTGTAGACCTTCATGGGCGTCGTCGGAGCTACCTGACCGCCGGTCATACCGTATACCATGTTATTAACCATTATAACGGTAATGTCCATATTCCTACGAGCTGAATGCAGTAGATGATTACCCCCTATTGCCGCTATATCCCCATCTCCACCAATCACTATGACCTTTAGGTTAGGTTTGATAACTTTTAGACCTATCGCAAATGGTATAGCCCTTCCATGAATTACGTGGGCTGAATCGAAGTTCAGGTAGAGGGTCGCTCTAGCCGTACACCCTATACCTGATACGGTTGCAACATCGTCCTGAGTAAAGTGTCCTTCACTAATATGTCTATCTATGGCTCTGAGCATTGCTGAAATAACTATTCCTATCCCGCACCCAGGACACCATATGTGAGGTAGCCTATCAGTTCTTAAGTACCTATCTAATGGGTGAATTATATCCATTCCTTCATTACCTCAAAAATTTCATCTGGGGTAGGGACCTCTATATCTATTATAGGTATAGATATGACCTCCTTATTCCTTAGGACTCTACTTATCTCACGTACATAGACCCCTACGTTATTCTCAACGACAAATACTTTCTTAGCCTTAATCGTCGAATTAATTAACATCTCCTCATCTAAGGGCCATAGCAGCTTAGGTCTATATAACCCTACCTTAATACCCTTACTCCTTAACTCCCGTATTAATGCATACGCCGACCTAGCAGTACTACCGTATGCGATTAATACATAATCGGCATCATCAACTAGATAAGTTGCTGAGTCGCTTATTAGGTGTTTATTCTTAAGCACCTTATTAACCAATCTCCAAACAAGCCTTCTCTGCACCTCATTAGTTGCCTTATAGTAGCCCCTTTCATCATGAGTCAGCGATTCAACCAATACCCTATACCCTTCGCCGAAACATGCCATCGGAGGTACTAAATCTTCCTCTGGTTCATATGGCTTATACTTATCTCTAGGGACTTTAGGCTTCTTCCTATTAACTATGGATACTTCCGGTGGTTCCCTGATAACCACCCTTTCCCATATATGGGCTAAAGTAGCGTCGCTGAGTAATATGACTGGGACCCTAAGCATTTCTGATACGTTAAATGCCTTAATAGTTAAGTCGAGGCACTCTTGGACCGACCAAGGAGCATATACAACCAATTCGTAGTTACCGTGGGCAGCCCATCGCACCTGCATCACATCGTACTGACCTGCCTTAGTCGCTATACCGGTTGAAGGGCCTGCCCTCATTACGTAAGCTAAGACTAATGGCGTCTCCGTCATTATGGCCAGGCTTAGTGCCTCAACCATTAAGCTAAACCCTGGACCGCTTGTCGCAGTCATCGCTTTAGCACCTGCCCATGATGCCCCAATTACGGCGTTTATTGATGCTATTTCATCCTCAAACTGTAGAACTACACCGCCTTTAGTAGGCAACTTACTAGCTAAATACTCAAAAATTTCCGTTGACGGAGTTATAGGGTAGCCAGCGTAGAACTTAAGTCCAGCTATTATGGCTGCCTCAGCTATGGCGTGATTCCCGGTTAAATATTCGAGCCTCATAGTCCATCGACCTCAACATATATAGCGAAATCAGGGCATATGTACTCACATAATCTACATCCAACGCATTTTTCGATGTACTTAGGGCTTACGTACCTATATCCATAAATGTTAAATTCGTTGCCGCGTTCTAGGACTTTTTGGGGGCATACGTTAATACATAATCCACACTCCTTACACCTATCGACGATCACCCTAACCCTATACCTTCCCCTACCCTCAAATGCCCTCGTAGCTGCAGAAAGCTGTGGAATGCGTATCCCTTACGTGTCTTACTCTAAATCATTTAAAGGTTATCGATTTTATAATGTTTATAAAATACTTAAACGCCTACTGCTCACCTAAGATCGTTCGTTCTTTGATGGTCATTGATCACGTCCTCAGATCCTCCGGCCTCCGCAGTCCCTACCGCCCTTTAGTGTGGAGAGCCGTCGACAGCTCGCAGGCTCTAAGGTATCTACGAATTTCCTGGCTTAATCGCCTCATTTGGATGCTGAACTCTAGGGATGGAGTCTAAAGGTGATGTTAGGCACTTAAAAATACCCAGGAGGAGTTAAATAACATCAACCAGGCAACAATCCTTTAGACTTTTAACCCCTTAGATAAGTAAATTGTCGTAGGAAGGTAATAATGGTCCGGTATAAGTCGGTAGAGTATATTCAGAAAATAATGTCGAATCTAGAGCAGGTTAGAAATATCGGCATAATAGCGCATGTAGATCACGGAAAGACGACTACATCGGATTCCCTACTTGCTGCTGCTGGTATAATATCGAGTAAGGTTGCTGGTGAGGCGTTAGCTATGGATTATCTAGATATCGAACAGAAAAGGCAGATGACGGTTAAGGCAGCCAATATAAGCCTGTACCACGAGTATGGGGGCAAGCCCTACGTTATTAACTTAATAGACACACCTGGACACGTGGACTTCACCGGCAAGGTTACTAGGTCACTAAGGGTTTTAGATGGT
This sequence comes from Desulfurococcales archaeon, assembly GCA_023255965.1. Taxonomy (GTDB): domain Archaea; phylum Thermoproteota; class Thermoprotei_A; order Sulfolobales; family NBVN01; genus JAGDWE01. The sequence goes on from JAGDWE010000055.1 coordinate 51,821, forward strand.
GCAATAGTGGTGGTCGATGCTGTCGAGGGCGTTATGACTCAGACGGAGACCGTGTTAAGGCAGGCACTTGAGGAAAGGGTTAGACCGCTACTATTCATTAATAAGGTCGATAGGTTAATTAAGGAATTAAGGTTGCAGCCTCAGGAAATTCAACAAAGGTTCGTTGATATAATAAAGGAAGTTAATAGCTTAATTCAAGAGTATGCAGAGCCCGAGTTTAGGGATAAATGGTTATTGGATCCAGCCAAGGGAATGGTGGCTTTCGGTTCAGCTAAGGATAAGATAGGCTTAACTGTACCTGCATCGCAGAAGAAAGGCGTTAAGATATTAGAGATGATGGACGCCTATAGAAAGGGTAGGGAGGCTGTTGAGGAACTACAAAAAGTTATACCGCTTCATGAAGCATTGCTAGATATGGTAGTTAGATTCATCCCAAATCCCAAAGAGGCTCAAAGGTATAGGATTCCGAAGATATGGCGTGGTGATACGAATTCCGAAGTAGGCAAGGCAATGCTGGAAGCTGATCCTAATGGCCCTATAGTGTACCTAATTAACGATATGAGGGTGGACCCACATGCAGGATTGGTAGCGACCGGTAGAGTATTCTCGGGTACGTTAAAGTCTGGTGAGGAATTATGGCTGATAGGAGCGAGGACGTCTCAAAGGGTTCTTCAGGTGAGCTTGTATATGGGGCCATATAGGGAGGTAGTTGACTTAATAAGCGCCGGCAACATAGCAGCTGTGTTAGGGCTAGATAAAGCAAGGGCTGGCGAGACGGCTGTTTCCATGAATATAAAGGATGTAGCACCACCGTTTGAGAGATTACACTACATATCAGAGCCCGTCGTCACTATGGCCATAGAGCCTAAGAAGACTACCGACCTAATCAAACTCATTGATGCTTTGAGGAAGATGAGCATTGAGGATCCAAACTTAGTCGTTAAAATAAATGAGGAAACCGGTGAATACCTGATATCAGGTATGGGTCACCTCCATTTAGAGGTGGTCCTCACCTTACTTAAGGAGAACTACGGATTAGAAGTAGATACATCGCCACCTATAGTTGTCTATAGGGAGACCATAAGGGCATCCTCTCAAGTGATCGAGGGCAAGTCGCCAAATAAGCACAATAGGCTTTACGTAAGTGTAGCACCATTAAATGAAGAAAGTATCAAGCTTATTCAGCAAGGTGTGGTTACTGAGGATATGGATGCTAGGGAAAGAGCTAGGATACTGAGGGATCAGGCTGGATGGGACTATGATGAAGCTAGAAGGATTTGGGCAATAGATGAAAACGTCAACGTATTAGTTGATATGACTTCTGGTGTGCAGTATCTAAGGGAGGTCAAGGACACAATAATTCAAGGATTTAGATTAGCTATGAAGGAAGGTCCTTTAGCCATGGAACCAGTAAGGGGTGTTAAGGTCATATTACATGATGCACTAATTCATGAGGATCCAGCTCATAGAGGTCCAGCGCAGATATATCCAGCGATCAGGAATCCCATATACGCAGGCATATTACTAGCTAAACCAACTTTGCTAGAACCGCTCCAGAGGATAGATATTAGGACACCGGTAGACTTCATGAGCAATATTATAACAGTATTAAGTAGGAGAAGAGGTAAGGTGCTAAACGTTATCCAATTAAGTAGCAGCGTGGTTAGAATCGTGGGTGAGGTACCCGTAGGTGAATCAGCTGACTTAGCTAATGAATTAAGGGGTGTAACAGCTGGTAAGGCGTTCTGGGGTACCGAGTTCAGTAGATGGGCATCGCTACCAGATTCGCTATTAATGGATGTTGTTAGGGAGATTAGAAAGAGGAAAGGACTTAAGCCAGAGCCCCCAAGGCCTGAAGACTTCATGCCTTTATAGCAACATATAAACCCAATAACACTTGGAACTGTAAACAGCTTCTTGTCTGGTTTATTGATGGCCAAGCCCTTATGTCGGGTTGCTTCATCGCCGGCATTGAAAGGAAGCACGATCATAGTATAGCTCAATATGAGAGGATTGCTCCTGAATGGCGGCAGGGACTGCGGAGGCCGGAGGATCTGAGGACGTGATCAATGACCATCAAAGAACGAACGATCTTAGATGAATGATGTATCCATGTCCATGGAATCCCAGAGTGCTGGGAGATTAAGAAAACTAAAGTAGCGTGTTTAGGTGGCCACTGAAACTTTACAGCTGGAAGCCTCGCCATTCATGGCTGGGAGGAGGTTGGGGTTACCGGTGATAGTTATATTCTCATTGTGGTTGTTTAGGTAAAGTTTAAATTAAATGATTTATTAGGAGTCTTAGTAGCTTTGGTGCAGAGTGATGAATTCGACGACGATATATGTTAATAGAAATATTGACAGCATATTTGCGGCTGCGGCTTTGGCAGTTGCATTAGGCAGGAAAGGATATAGGGTATTTATTGAGTTCCCACAGGAGAGTAGCCTAAAGAAACTTAACATACATAACTCGTATGCTGTAGACATACTCCATACTTCTGGCGCATCTCTAAGGAACTCTATCGCCCTATCTCATCTTTCCCAAAGGAAACTGGGATTGATATATAAGTATGATACTGAAGGCAAATACAATATATACATGAAACTAAGTAACGTAAGTTCCACCTTAGAAATTGCTTTAGAGTACATAAAGACCTTAAATGAGAGCGTGAGCGTACCTGGCAACCTACTAAATGATCTAGCGTTTATAAAATCTAATAATGTTAAGAGGTTGACTCGTATTGGTAGGGTTCTATATTATGCTTATAGATGGGGCTTGAATAACGACGACTTGCTCCATACAATATATAACTATGCATATGGGGTCGTGACTACGAAGACGTTAAAATTGAGCGAGAGCCTGGAGAAAGCTGCTAGAAACTTTGAATACTCATTAAACATTAAGGATGAGATAATTAACGAGCAGAGATATATGCAGAAAGATAATGTTGCACTAGCCATTATCTCAAGTGCTTCAGAGGACGAATTCGTAAGGAGCAATCTCATTTATATTAAAAGCATCATTAACGAATTACTTAGCGATCTATGTAGGAAGCACGCGCTTGCTGTATTAGTATACGAATCAAATCAAGTTCATGAAGCAAAGTTCTGCATTAATAGAGATGTACCGATAGATCTCTCAAAAATGTTTGCCAGCCTGCCTGGCGATATACTTAGCTATGTAAATTACACATATAAGGGCGCTCAGGCGACCATGACCTTTAAGAACCCAAATAACGCAACCTTAGATAACGCCATAAGGATCTGTAACGCGGTAATATCTGAGTTTATTCAGGCAATTAAAGGAGTTAGAAATAATTAATCAGACAAAAACGTACGAAAAGGTAGTGAAGTTAAATAATGTACTCCTACACATACCTTAGGCGTATTTACTCTTACTTATAACCCTTACGTAACTTATCTCTGTCGTAGGGTATTGTCCATGCTCATCTTTCTCATATTTTTTAACCATATCCCATATATTTAACAAGGAAATTGTGACAGCCGTTAACGCCTCCATTTCCACGCCCGTCTGTGCCTGTGCTCTAACAACAGCTCTTACCTTAATGCCCTCATCTAACACTTCAACCTCTATATCTACGTAACTTACTGGTATCGGATGACAGAGCGGGAGAATTTCGGGGGTTTTCTTAGCAGCAATTAAGCCAGATATTTTCGCTACAGTCAACACATCACCTTTCTCCACCTTGCCGCATTTAATGAGTTCTATAGTCCCCTTCCTTAATTTAATAAAACCCTCCGCAATAGCTTCCCTTAGAATTACCTCCTTACCACTTACATCAATCATTCGCACAGCAATAATTCCACCATGAAAAGCTGGAGACCTAAGTTATAAAACTTAACTTTAGAATTGGGCCGGGGGCGGCCCTCCCCACTTCATACACCCCCGGGACTCGGGGGAATCCAGGGGCCTCAATTATCTTATATCTTTTAAAGGTATTTAACTATTTCCTACTTACGATCCTTACTTTTAACTGAGCTCCTCCCCGCACTGAATGGCGAGGATTCCTGCATATATTTGAGTTTACATTAATTTTATTTGGAGGGCAATATATCATCGCAGATATGTGTCACAGAACGTGAGCCCATAAGCATTCGTACCAACCAAAATGGCAGGGCTTTCAATCGTAAACAACTATCAGATCAGGTTCCTTTCGTCATCTATGGTGGGAATAAATATTGCTTCATAACTATATTGTTCGCTCACATCCAGCTATATACGATACTAAGATATTAATATCCAATATGTTTTTATTTAGTTAGTAATTAATCATAGGTTCTAACCCTTTCTACGCGTTGAAACGACTTCGGGGACTATGTCAGGGCTCTCTAACTCCTCCACCCTACTCTCAAGTTCCGTCAACTTAATGATCACATTCTCAAGAACTTTCATTATTTGATTTAGCCTACCCTCGATGTATACTAACCTAGAGCTTAAATCGCCTAGATCTCCATCACTTAATCTCGCATTATTACCGCTAATCATTAGTTCGTTCTTGAGCCCGAGCATTATGTACACCTTTATTAGATCAGTTATCTGAATACCTAATTCTTCAGCCCTGCTTTTTAATTCCCTGTAGAGGCTCTCTGGGACTGAGAGATGCACTGTCGGTATGTATATCACTCTCAAGAAAACTCTTACAAGAAGAGTATATAAGTCTATTGATAATATGTATTCCTACTTCAACAAGTATCTATTTACGTAAACACTCGTCAATAATATCTACCAGTATTACCCTAATTATCTAGGGTGATACTCTGCGAGTAATTACTTTTAAAGTTGATGATGTATTAGTTATAGAGATAGATAAGCTAGCTAATTCGCTAGGCATTAGTAGATCTGAAGTAATAAGGAAGGCTTTAATAGAGTACCTAAGGGCTAAGGGAAAGTCATTGATATCAAGCACCAAAGAGTTAAATATAAGAAAAATCACTTTAACTTAAAGACGACTACAGCCCTACTAGGCAAGCTGTCCTTAGAAACCGTCCACGAATTGCTCCCTAGATTTATGACTTCACGATCTACTATCAGTTTAAGGAAGTCTGAGAGAGGTGCTAGCGGCAAATTTATCCCCTCAACCCAGTAATGCATTGGAATAACTACCCTCACATCTAAAGCTCTAGATAATTGATGGGCCTCATTAGCATCTATGGTAAAAGTCCCTCCCACTGGTAACATGGCTACATCTACCGGCTTTAAAGCATTTAATTCTTCATCAGCTAGTAGGTGCCCTAGATCACCTACATGAAGTATGTTGATGCCTTCAATGCCGATCCTATACATTACTACCTCGCCCCTCCTCCTGCCTTTCGCTTTATCATGAAATGCTTTAATACCTAGTACATCGTGCTCGAAGACGTTAAACTTGCCTACCTTCATGCTATAAACTAATCCATCCTTCTTCAGCACAACATTGTATGCGTTATGATCGAAATGCTCATGAGTAATTAATACTGCATCAGCCTTGATATTGGGTGGTTTGATCCCTATGCTTCTACCATCATGTGGATCTATAACTATGGACCTGCCCTTACTATCTATTAATTCAAAGCATGCGTGGCCATGCCACCTAATTGTAGGCAATACTCACCCCTCGTAAATAATATTAAGTTTAATTAATAAGTGTGTTTGCATTAGTATGGGGGTGATCTCGAGTTGAGTGGAAGAAATAGTTTAGAACCTGGCATAATAGCCTACGTACTTGCGAGAATAAACTTAGGCATGGAGTATGAGGTTCTAGATCAAGTTACAAAACTACCTAACGTTGAGGAGGCACGCGTAGTCTATGGGGAGTACGATATGGTGATAAAGGTTAAAGTAAGTAATATGAGGGAACTAGATAAATTAGTAACTTACATAAGGAAATTAAATGGAGTAATAACGACAACCACATTAATTAGTAGCTAATGAGTTAAACCAAGCATTTTCGATAAATTTGGTAGAAATTATGATACATAATAGTAGGAAATTTCTATTCAATGTAATTATATTAGGCCCAGCAGGTAGCGGGAAAACCACTCTAGCTAGCGGTCTAGGATCATGGATCTCCAAGAATACTGACTTGCGTGTTGGTTATGTAAATCTGGATCCCGCAGCCGACCTATTACCTTATAAACCCGACGTAGACGTACGTAAATATGTAGATGCATTTAAATTGATGCGTGAGGAGGGGTTAGGGCCTAATGCAGCGATAGTTAAGTCGATTGATATGATTTCGTTTAAGGTTAATTCGTTACTTAGTGAACTAGCTAGGATGGATGCCGATGTATTATTGATTGATACGCCCGGCCAGAGCGAGGTCTTCGTATTTAGGGACTCAGGGCCATCCATAGTCGATTCCCTTAGGAGCTTGGGAAGGACCATAGGTGTTTACGTCTACGACGCATCGCTAAGATTAGGTCCTCTTGAAAGCGTCATCACATACTTAATGAGCTTAGTAATTCAACTAAGGTTAGGGATAATTACACTCCCAATAATGAATAAGGTAGATTTACTCCCTATAAACAGCTACATGTACGACGGAGTACTTCATATGGAGTTAGAGCGGATTAAAGATCGGTTAACTTCGGTTACTGGGGTAATGGAGGATATAACGTCATCATTACTTAATGACGTATTAGAGTACCTACCATCCCTCAGGATATTAAAGGTCTCCGCTAAAACAGGAGAGGGGTTAGATGCGTTATTTAAGTATATTCATGAGACAGCGTGTACTTGCGGTGATTTAACTTAGCTTCCAATACCTCTTAATAACCTCCTTAACTCTACCTATTACTGCTTGAGGTCTATAACTACTTAGAGTCTCCGATTCTGTTATATATGGCTCCTCATTATTTAAAGCCGCTATTGAATTAAGTATCCCCTTGGAGAGACCTTCGCCGTACCCTCCTTCCAAAATAGCTACCAACCTACCACTGCAGAGCGTCCCCGCCAGCTCATTCAGCTTTCTAAAGTAGTAGTAATACGTCATAGCTGTAGCTCTTAAATCAGTAAGCGGATCTGAGTAGTGAGCATCATAACCAGCCGATATAAGTATGTACTCAGGTTCCACCTCGTTAATTAGAGGCTCTATGACTTCATTGAACACCTCTTTATAGATGTCATCCCCGCTTCCGGCCGGTAAAGGTATATTTATTTTACTTCCCTCCCCATCACCAATCCCTACCTCATATAGCTCCCCAGTACCCGGGTATATGCCTTGTTGATGTATATCAATATGTATAACCTTAGGCTCACTTATAAATATCTCCTGAGTTCCATTACCATGGTGCGCATCAATATCGATTATCACAATGTTTTTAAATCCCTCCTTAAGTAACCGTTTTGCCAACACAGCTATATTATTAAATATACAGAAGCCCAATGTAGGTGCACCTAAAGCCCTTCCCCTAATGCCAGCGTGATGCCCTGGAGGTCTCGCAATTACGTAGGACGGCCTACCAGTGGATATACATAATTTATGGGCCAAGATAGATGCTGAAAGTGCTAGTATAGCTACTTCAAAAGTATGGCTATTGACGTATGTATCGCTGTCGACGTAGTTAAATCCCTTAGCCGATAATGTTCTAATTAATTCCACATAATCCTTATCATGTACCTCGTACGGTAGCTCATAATTTAATTCCTCAACCCTATTAACTACGGCAACCTTATCCAGAGCACCATAGGACTTCAACGCGTTTAAAGCCATAGTTAACCTAGAAGGCGACTCCGGATGGGAATATAGCTCACTATAATGCTTTAGGAACCTCTCATCATATATTAGGTTAACCATGATATGCCCTTATATTACTTAAGTAATTGATCTTTATTAACGTATTTAGTGAGGTCTTCAGACCCTTTAACGCCTTTACCATATGATGAGGTAATTATCTTTATGATCTTATTAGCTTTATCCTCGCTAATTCCCTCAACTCTAATTAATTCGCTATATGATGCATTAAATACCCCTCTAACGCTACCGAACTTACTAAGTAGTTTGTGAGCTAATTTAGGGCCTATACCAGGTAATGACTGGACTATAAATAACTGCCATTCCCGTGTATCATCGCGTTTCGGCTTAGCAACCTTATTATAACTGATCCCCCTACCTAAGTCCTCAGTACTTAATTTTTCAGCAATATACTTTATAACCTCAGCTGTATGCCTATAGTCATTAGTGTAGTAAGTCGCTAAATCATATCTGATGATAGCGGTCAGCAATGCTGCTTCAATCGCTTTCCATTTACTGGTTAATAATCTGACATCGTTTAAATTTCCTTCAACTATTAGAACCGGCTTCTCGGCGTATTCGATTAGCCGTGAAACCTGATCGAAGAACCTACCATCAAATACCGAATGAACGAGATCGTCGAGCCTCTTACGCTCAATCACCACGAACTCATTAACTATGTAGTCGCCTACGTCGAGCATCTTGTAAATAACGGTCAAACCTAATCCGGATAAGATATCAGGTATTCCTGAGGCCTTCTCCCTTTCATCAACATATACTTTAACCATTATGATCTACACTCCAGCATCCATCTACCATTATCTACTACAGTAAAATCTCCTACTAAATTATTAATGTACTCCATTATTGCTTTAAATACTTCATTAATTGATTTACAGTAAACATATGCGCCGCCAGCTAGTGAATGTCCCCCGCCAGAACCACCTAACTTGCTGGCAAGATACTGGGCTAACTCGCCGCCTACGGGTCTACATAAATTCCTGGTCAATAATTCGCTAGCCCTTATCGTGACTCTGAATCCATCATCCCTACATGCAATAGCTATACCTAAATCAGCTCCATTCTCTATTAAAACCCTTAGTAAGTTACCTTCAAAAGCGCCGATACATGTTATTGCTACTACGTATTCACCGGCCTTGTAAATCCCTAGCCGCGACATACCCTTTAAACGTGCAATTTTCTCTGAGTATGTCATGGAATTCCTTTTACTTAGTAGATTCCTAGCCGCTAGGTAATCCCCCCTCAACCTAATTAGCTTAGACATTATATCAAAGGTTACTTCATCAGCTAACATTAAAAACCTGCTATCATATAGTATACCTCCAATCAATAAGGTTATGTATTTACTGCTAATATTTACATTAAGATCTAATAATATCTGAGCTACAATTTCAGACGTCGCCTTCCTCGTAGGGTCATAAATGGATGCTAATGCGTAATTAACTAAAGAATTAACCTCATGATGATCCACCAATATGTATCGATTAATTGAGTTGCTGTATCCCCCTAGTTGCTCTTTAGATGCAATATCAACTAATATATAGTGATCGCATTTAACATCATCGCTGCACCGATTAAAGGTAACGTCGATGTTTAAAGACTCTAAAAAGTGCTTAGACGTACTATCCATCCCCTCCGGTAATAAGATGCATGACTTAGAATTACTTATTCTGCGAATTACCTCGCTAAGAACCAAGGCCGAGGCAATAGCATCTAAGTCAGCATTCCTATGGGTCACTATACAATATATGTTATTATTTGTAACTAATCTAAGAAAGTCGCTTAGGTTATACATGGTTAGAGCCGACTTTAACCAATGAACGCTCTATAAAGTTGAACACCTCATCAATTACGCCATCTATAATGCCTTTATACCCGGAGTTTAAAGGCGTTGATGACCTTAACTCCACCATGACCTTGAACTTTAGCGTATTCGACGATTTTTCAAAATATACTGCAGTATTGAAGTCGATGGCCCTTCTGGTTGGTAATCTTTCTCTAAGCATAGCTTCCATTAAGTTGGAGGCCTTAATCGCGATATCCTCTACCACCGAATAATTAAGCTCGTTAAGGTTTAACCCGAGATGGATGACGTGCTCGCGGCGATGCTTCCTCATCATGCCTTAGCCTGCTTACCGTAAATCCTAGATAGGTACTCATTAACCTTATTCTGAACCTCACTTAATTGGCCCCTAAGTAGCTGCTCCTGCTTTTCTATGCTCTTAAGCCTTAATTCGAGGATCTCCTTCCTGTCATTTAATTCCTTAATGGCATCATCCCTCTTTACCTTAACCATTACATGACCTACGTTCTTAAATACCACGCCATCAGGCTCTATGCTATTGAGTGCCTCTAAAGCCCTGTTGATTTCAGATAGCTCTGAAATTATTAAGTTCTTTTCAGTAATTACCTGACCTAGCTGATTCTGAAGCTGTTGATACCTCACTAATGCTTGCTGGATTTCCGGAGGCAACTTCTCAGTGACCGACATACATATCACCTATTATACATTTTACTCATCAAATAGAGCTTATATAAACTTAAGGTTCTTAAATGCCATACGTGTTTGATAAGATTTAAATTCCTAACCTCATACCTTAATTGGGTTGGTTAATGTCCTTAACTCCAAGAAGCATAATTGAGGGCGTATTAAAGGAAGGTAGGAATAGATTATATGACCACGAAGCATTTAAGCTACTAGAGATATGTGGCTTCCCAACGCCTAAGACAGCCGTTGCTAAGAGTGTTGAGGACGCTATTTCAATAGCTGACTCAATAGGTTATCCAGTCGTATTAAAGGTATTGAGCCCCCAAGTTATACATAAATCTGACGTTGGAGGTGTATTGCTGAACATAAGGTCCCCCGAAGAGGTGCGTGAGGGATTTAATAAAATATTAAATAGCGTTAAGAACCACATACCTACAGCTGAGATTTACGGCATACTAGTGCAGGAAATGCTACCTAGTGGTTTAGAAACTATCATAGGATCTACTAGGGACCCCATTTTCGGCCCAGTTATGGTTTTCGGTCTAGGAGGGGTGTTTGTCGAAGTATTAAGAGATGTTAGCTTCAGGATAGCTCCAGTCGAGTATGAGGAAGCCTTAGAGATGATTAAGGAAGTTAGGAGCAGTAAGATATTAGCAGGTTTCAGAGGTAGCCCAGCGAGAGATGTAAAAGCCTTAGCAGATATCATTGTTAAGCTATCTAAAATAATGGTCGAAATCCCTGAGATTAAGGAAGTCGACTTAAACCCGGTAATAGTGTATGAAGAGGGAAAAGGCGCTAAGATAGCTGACGCGAGATTCATCATCTCAAAGTAGAAGTTATAAGATGAAATAAAACATAATATTTTTATAACTGAAAGCCCCGCCCTTTAGGGCGGGGAGGGGGTTAGAAAATTAATTGCGTCATTAACTAGCTTCATCATTCTTAAAGTTGAATTAACCACGGCCCTTACTGAGTTTAGGTCTTTAGCATCAATGGATATGATTAGTGAATTACTTGATTTAATAACCTTCATCCTAATCGACTTAGCCTTTAGCTCCTCTTCAGGCTTTAGCGATCTATATATAGTCTCTAATGTTAAGCCACTAACGTCGTATACCTTAATTAAGGTCCTACACCTCATATTTGATGACCTTCTCGATAGTTAATTGAGGACCGCATATCCTATTGCTACCCAGGCATATAAACCTTACATTAATACATTGCCCGTCCACGTCTGGATTAACTTCTACTTTAATACACTCCAACGAGTTTGATAATCCGCTGCTTCCGTAGCACGTTGCATCGAACATCTCAGTAAACGCCTCCAGCAGCTCAGTTAATGCCGTGTTACAGTCTATAATTAAACATGAAACATTAATCGGTCTTTGCGAGCCAGTAACTTCCCGCCGTAACCTTAGTGATCTGAGCTTAACTAGGAATCTTCTCTTGAGCTCGTTTCCTTTATCCACGTAGTAAAGAAGCGCTGATGGATTCCCCTTCCTCTCATATACTATTATTATGCCATTTAATCTGTAACTCAGCATTAATGCCCTTAAATCTTCTAAAGTTGCCTTACCTCTATTAACCTTAATTGATTTAGGTATCACTAAAGCTAAATCCTTAACTAAGCTCCTAGTCCTCCTTGACGGGTCCCTAGAAGTGGTTATTATTACAGGCATTACTCTCTCTAAACATCATATAAACTTTATGTAGTTAACGGCTGGTAAGCCCCTCCAGCATAAATTCTACTACACTTAGGACAACGCCATATTCCCGTTGAAATCCTCTCCATACGTACCTTAAAACCGCAAAGCGGGCATTCATATGCCTGATATCTTCTAACTACTACATCCTTCCATTTAGCCCTTAACGATGATCCATAACGTGGACCAAACCTACCGGCAATCCCTACAACCTTAGTCCTTCCCGTAAACATCACCTAACCAACATAGTAGTAATGGGTTTATAAATATTTGTTAATCCATGAACTAGCTTCATATTAAGGCAACCGTCATTAGGTACTGTCAGCACTTATCATCAAACAGAAATAGGTAGCAGAGCTCACAAGCGTTTCTCCTCTCACGGTACTTCTAATTTTTAATTACTTTTAACCCCGTGAGCGGGGTTGGCCCTCGGTGCGGGATCACCGGCTTCGCCCGCACCTC
>JAGDWE010000070.1 GCA_023255965.1 Desulfurococcales archaeon
CTATGAAGCCTCCGATGAACCCGCGAAAAGTGAGCGGGCGTCGAGGGGGAAGCCCATGCCCGAAGAAACCAAACTAAAATAATTGAGAAAAGCTAAAGTAATGGGCATGGGCAACCACGTGGACAACAGCCATTGAGTTATTAAGTACGTATCCTACTTGCCTTAGCGCAGTTAGATAAGTCGCTTACTAACTTATTAACTATCGGAGCCACCTTCTTAAGCAACGCCGTTAATAATATGGAATTCTCCGCCATGCTCTCACTCGTTAGGTAGGTACTAACCTTTAAGTGACCCGACCCTACCTCTAACCCATTGGCGCTTAACTTAATAAATGACTTCTTACTACTTACTAACGCGGTATTTAACGTTGCATCATATGTTAACGTTATTAGCGGCTTAAACCTCCTTAAGGAAATCGAGTTCCCCACCTTAATTAAGTGCCAGTTGCATATCTTACTAGCTAACATACCTTTATCGCTGGAGGCGATCGCCTCCTCTAACTTACTGGCTATCTCGATAGATTTTTCGATATCACTTAATACGTCCTGTAATTGCTCTGCAACAACTGACCTACCTAATTCACCTGATCTCCTCATCCTCTTCACGGACTCGCTGATGGCGTTAATCAACTTAAGCCCGTTTATGTATGACATCCTTAATCACCTAACGCATAACTATATGTCGGGCTTAAATTACTTTTCTATCCTTGATTTAAGAAACCTCTTAAGGTAATCCCTATACTTAGCGTAGCTGGGGTCGTTAAGTAATCTACCATAGCACTCACTACATAACCTTATCCCGGGCTGCAACTCTACTGAGCATTCCCTACAAATGATCCTAGCACATATTAAGCACATGCCTATGGACAACCTCTGATTACATATCCTACATAAGGTCTCCTTACATATACTGCAGACCCCATCGAGATCTAAATGTTTGCTGCATGCATACCTACCACACAGCTTACATCTACCTACAGCCTCCTCTGCCTCACATACCTCACATAGCATTAGCTTAAAGCCCAAAATCATTAAGGAATATTAATTTTATATCATTAATTGGAGTGGGATGACCTGAGGACTTCCCTGAAAGATGATGTAGGTGGAGCGACTGGGACCACGCGGTATTCAAATTCGTCACAAACATTTAATTAGGATGTTGCTAGTTCGTAGATGACCTTAAATACCTTTAGGTGCCTCCGACCTCCCAGCCCTGAAGGGCGGGTTCCTCTCATCCATTCAGACTCTCATCCTTCGTTTAAGGGGCTTAAATCAGTCCATTCGCATTTAATTGGGTTACTGACCGTTTGTCCCTACGCCTTCATTTCAACCATTTTACGTCCGTCCATGATCAGGCGTAGGGACTTCCGCCTCGCCCAGGGGGCTCTGGTACCCGTCGAGCCAAACGGCGCTGCTCCCATCGCCCCCGCAGCTCTATAAACATAGACAAAACCAGAGCTTACAGACCTCACGCCCCATTATTAACAACGAAACAGCCCCACATCAATTCCTTGAGGCAATCTACCCCCAAGCACATTAGAGGGCATGCATTTATATGCCTTCATCCACGCCTTAAAGAGGTAAATACATTAATGGGGAATTAAAGATGAATAGCCGGAAGAAATAAAATTCGTCCCTCAATTTCTTTACGGTATAAGCATGTCATACGATGTAGTCATAGTTGGCGCTGGATTTGCAGGGGCTTCGGCGGCGTACTTTCTAAGTAATGCTGGGGTTAAGACCTTGATAATAGATGTTAAGGGTTGGGATAGGGTTGGCGATAGACCTTGCGGTGATGCCATAGGTAAGCACCACTTTGACGAGCTAGGGCTCCCCTATCCTAAGGGTCATGAGTTAGAGGGGTACGTTAAGGGCATAGCTATATACTCACCAAGCGAGTCATCGAGCATCCTAGTTAACGGTGAGGGATTTGAGGTACATAGAATTAAATACGTTCAAAGACTACTTAATGAAGCCCTAGGTAGGGGCTGCGAATTCCTAGGCAACACGCATGTGAGGGGGCCTATAGTTAAGGACGGGTATGTAGTTGGGGTTAAATTATGGAGTAACGGAGGAGCTAAGGAGGTTTATTCCAAGGTGGTTATAGATTCTTCAGGTAATGCTAGATCCGTAGTTAGGTACCTACCTCGGTCATGGCCTGTTAACGAGTCCCTAGAGCTACGTGATGCTAATGTAGCATATAGGGAGGTAAGGGTGTTAAATCATGAGATCGAGGAGCCAGAGGTACTTAGGATCTACGTAAATAATGAGATATCCCCAGGGGGTTACTGGTGGTTCTTTCCATACAGCTTAATGAGAGGCTATGTAAATGTCGGCCTAGGCATAAGGGCTGATCTGAGGGGCCTACATCCTAAGGACCTATTGTATAAGTACGTATTATCTAGGCCTGAGTTCAAGGGCAGTAGGATAGTTGAAGCTGGAGGGGCTTTAGTACCTACTAGGAGGCCTATATCATCTCTTGTATGGAATGGCATTGCTGTAATAGGTGATGCGGCATACGTAGTGAATCCAGTACATGGAGGAGGTAAGGGCTCATCGATGATCTCAGCTAAGTGCGTTGCTGAAGCGGTAGTAAATGCATTAGACAATAATGATGTATCAGCGAACGGTTTATGGAGCGCTAACATATGCTATATGAGGAGATATGGCTGTAAGCAGGGGGCCCTAGACATATTTAGGTACTTCCTTCAAAAACTAAGTAATGATGACTTAGAATTCAGCATATCCAAGAGGTTAGTAAGCGGTGACGAATTAAATGAGATATCCCTCAGGGGTAGGTTTGAGGTAGGGTTAGTAGATAAGGTAGTGAGGCTAGCCTCATTGCTCACTAGGCCATCTCTACTAATTAAACTTAGAAACGTAGTTAGGTACATGGATCTAATTAAGGATCACTACATGAATTACCCGTCGAGGCCTGAGGGCCTTAATGAATGGGTTAGAAAATTAGGTGAGTTGATTAACTCCTACCACGGATCGCTTACTTAGGGCTACTTCTTAAGGTACCTACCATATGTCTTCACATATAGTTCGCTGCTCTCCAACTTCTTAATTAACTCTAAATTCCTCCTATATTTCCCGACGCTTAACTCCCTCCCACTCCTCTTTACCCATTCATCAATGCTTAACATATACTTCCTCTGAACGTAATCCCTGTAAACATCACTTAATACGTTAAATGTGCAGAAAGGTATTAACCTCCCGTCAGGCATTAGATAATGTATATTGCATCTCATTACTCGCTGTACATCGTAGTTGTAGAGGTCCATAAAGTGCATCATCCCAACGAATAAAAACTTGTAATGCCAAGCACCCAATGAATGGTAATCGCGTTTAGTGAATATGTCGTATAGTAGTTTGGGTAGTAGCGTCTTAACGTCTGAGGGCACTGACCCCCACTTAATGAACTTAGTTATTAAGTTTAGGAGCACCTTAGATGAGGTAAGTACTTTACTCCCCCCTCTTAACTCAACTGCCTTTTCACGTAAGTATTCGAGGAAGCCCTCGACGTCAACCATCTTAGTTATAGGTATGTATGTTACCCCATCCCCAGTCCTCTTAACGTATATGTATGTCCCCACACCGCATTGAGGGTGATTACTCATCTCAAACTTAAATCTACCCTCTAAACCTTCTATGAATTCGGATATAGGTATGGTTGAGGGTACCGTGAACCAATCATCCCTACTTATAACCCCATTAGTTAATTCCTCAATCCTCCTGACGGCATCCGGTATCGTTATCCTCAGCTTATCCCTATCAGCCCTTTTAATCATGCCTGTAAGGCTGACTGGCTGGAAGTTCACAGCTCTCACTATATCCATATTCGTGGCCGCGAATTCAATTATCTCCCCTAATTCACCATCGTTTAATCCCTTAATGATGACAGGGACTAAAACAACGCTCGTCATCCCTGCCTTCCTAAATACCTCGAAGATGTACGGGACCTCCCAATGGTTCTTAGGATTGGTCTCAGGTCTAACACCATCGAAGCTTAAGTACACAGTATTAACTCCAGCCTCCCTTAATTCCTTAGCATACTTCACTGCCTCATCAGGGTCTTCTAGGTAGAGTCTAGCAAACTTAATCCCATTAGTATTCAGCTGTATGTGCCTCACTCCCATAGACTTAAGTAATTTAACTATGTCTAGTAGGTCCTCCCTAATTAGCGGCTCACCGCCCGTTAGCTGGATTGCTGGTGTAACCCCTTGCTTAAGTAGGTTCCTGACCATGAATTCCACTTGCTCAAGGGTTGGCTCGTAGACGAAACCAACCTTCTCAGCGTAGAAAAAGCAATACCAGCAATCAAGGTCGCATCTATTAGTCACCACCATATTAGCTAAGGCTGTATGGCTCTTATGTATAGGGCATAAACCGCAACTATAAGGGCATGGAGCGCTTAAATCAACATAGATGTACCTCGGACCCCTACCCTCTACATACCACTTCTCAAGCTTCCTAAAGAACTCAGAATCTCCTGAGTACAGTTCCTCTATTTCACCATGTTCCTCACATAACTTCCTTATGAAGACCTTACCATTCCTCTCAATAATTATCGCTGGAAGTAATGCATAGCAGTAAGGGCATATGCTCTGGGTATACCTAATAAGCTTCTCGCCATCCATTAACTTAGGTAATTTATCATATACTCTAACTTCCCTACCACCTATGAATATGATCCTCCTTTCTGCATCATACTTAGATGGTGTAATTAAGTCCTTAAGGGTATTTGCATTTCCTTCAGCCACTGAAACACCTAACTACATTAACTTGAAGCATTTATTTAAGGTTTCCTATATCATGGTTATCTTAGTTAACTCGGCTATTACGCGTGAATACTTAAACATTGTATCTGAGGCCAGCATGACTATGTTTACGCTACTGACTTCCTTAGCTGCTGCCTGTGTTAGTTGTTTAGAACTTCATGTAAGTCTTAAGAGTCAATATGTGCAAGCCTCTAATTAGTCGATCTTATCTACAATTACACCGTTATACTTAAGTATGCTTTTAGGAGGTACGTCGTCAGTGACAGTCACTCCTGGATATATCCATGAGTAAGCCCCGATCTTAACTCCTGGAAATACTGATACGTTCACGCCGGTCCTGACGTAACCCCCTATGAAGGCACCTAATTTCCTCCTACCACTGTCCTCTACGGCTCCCTTGATTCTTACTTTCACGGTCTTACCATCAAACCTTAGGTTAGCTAGTATAGTACCAGCACCTAAGTTAACCCCCTCACAAACAACTGAGTCCCCTACATATGCCTGATGCGATATATGCGTATGCTCCATAATCACGCTCTCTTTAACCTCCACGTTAAAGCCAATCCTACTCCCGTCTAAGATCACACTATAGGATCTTACGTACGCGTTAGGTCCTACCTCAACGTCCTTACCTATATATGCTGGGCCAACTATATAGCTGCCTGAGAGAACCTTGGCTCCAGCATCAATGATTACTGGACCCTTGATAACCACATTATCCTCAACATCCCCCTTGATATCCCTTATATTTAACTTGTCTAACAATAGCTTATTGGCTTCTATCAATGACCATGGTCTGCCTATGTCCATCCACTTGCTAATCACTAAATATGATAGTTTATACCCACTATCTATCATGGATTGAAGAGCTGACGTTAATTCGTACTCCCCCCTATCAGATACCTCAACCCTCTCTAAGAACTTCATTATGTCATCCTTCCTAAACTTATATATACCTGCGTTTACGTAGTTGCTTATGAACTCCTTAGGCTTCTCAATAATCTTCGTCACCCTCTCACCATTAGTTACAACTACCCCGTACCTCCTAGGATCATCAACTATTGAAACCGCAATCACATCGCCTTTACCTTCGATGAGTTGGCTTAATACATTATCTGATAAGTAGAAGGTATCTCCATACACTAGCAGGAATTCATCGGTGCTTACGAAGGGTAATGCCTTAACCAATGCGTGTGCGGTGCCTAACGGAGCTCCTTGATCAACGAAGACCACATCTATACCTACATCACGTAGTGATCTATTTAAGTGTTCCTTAATTAATTCGCCCATGTAACTAATTACTACAACAACCCTCTTAATGCCGTACTTAATTAAGTTATCTAAGTGATACTCAATTAACTTACGACCTAGTATGGGGACTAACACCTTAGGCCTGGTGTGTGTTATAGGCTCTAAGCCAACTCCCTTACCACCAGCTAGTATTACGGCATCCATAAATCACACTAATTTAATCTTTAGTTAGGGAGTAAAAATGGTAATCAGCTGGTCGGTCTCTGAGTAATTATAACTGCCTTCTTGGGACCTTCAGGGGTTGGTATAGTTAATAGCTTTGACTTATATATCTCCACCTTACGTAATGGATATATCTTCTTAGCCCTTTGAAATACCTCGTTGGCTAGACCGCCAAAGATCATTAAGTGAACTAGTTCATCTAAGGTTTTCCCACTAGCTATACTCGATATGGTTTCGCTCATAACCTTCCTAATTAAATGCTTCTGAGACGTCTTACATTTAAACGCCGTTAAAGCCACTCCAGTAATCCTCAATCCATAGCCATCCTTAGTAGTTACGTTAACTACCGAGGTTACCTTACCGCTCTTCCTCCTTATAATGCTCTTCATATAGTCCCTAGCTAGTTCATGTCCCTTAAAACGAGTATATAGCACATCCTCCTTTATATCATAGACCTGGAATTTAAGGTGAATATGTACGTGGGAGAAATCCCCGGTTAGATCAAATAACGTAACCTCAAATACCCTACCAAGAAGCTTCCACTCCTTATCAGCCGGCGTGGTTGCAATTACCGCGTTACTGAATGACGGTGGAGCTAATACAGTGTACCAACGTTTTAACTTCCACTTATCCTTAACTACAGTCCTCGATGACACTAATCCGAGCACCTATAGATCTAGGCACTAAAGGTTTATAAGGATTATGAAATCTATAGCGTAAAGATAAGTACTGAAATTAATCATTTTAGTGTACTTAATAATTTAATGAGCAAGGCTGCATGCCTTAATATGTCGTCAACGACGTTAGCAGTAGTTAGGAAGTCCTCCGAGGCCTTTAAATCTATGCCGATCCTATAGATTAAGTACTTACCGCTGACAACATAACTAGATATAGATACATTTTCTGGGGCACCTTTATCGTCCGGCATTAAAGACTTAAGTAAGGCTTCAGCTGTTCTTGAATCACCCGCATCAATATTAATTATTACCTCTAATCTCATAGTGGTCACCTACGCCCATCACTTGATCTAATAATCATTAGACTAGCGTATTTAAACGCTTCATCCTTTTCAATTGATCTAGTGCCTACCTTAATTCCTTAAACTTAATTAAACCGCCGACGACTTCATAATCATCTTTAACTAGTAACTTAACGTCAGTTACCTCAGATAGCGGCACGTAAAGGAAGTCATCAAGTTCATACACTATTAAGGAGTTCGTGGGGAGTATTAATGACTTAAGCACCTTACTGATAGGCGTTAAAGGAGTTAAACGTCCTAACCTAACCTTATACACTCCCTGCTTAACCCTACTTATTGCCTCCTTACTGTCAATTATTTTGTAGATATTAGATACTATGTCCTTAAATACAGCCCTATATAATTGTTTAATATAGGACGTATAGTTACTTATAATGAGGGATGCTGTGAGGTAATACGCTCCGTGAAGGTCGAGGAATGATAGTAATGCGTACGTAAATTCGTATGCGTCCTTAAAAAGCCATTCCTGCGTTATTAAATAGTTCTCCCCGTATAGGTCATTAGATAGTACCTTAGTTTGAGTCGTCGCCTCCAACTTATTGATCAAGTCCTTAATTAAATCCTCTTCACTCAACCCCTTAACATCCCTATCAACATCAACCCCGCTATATCCCGGTATGAAGATGTCTAAGGACGTCTTCAAGGCGTTAGCTATATCGAGCACAGAGTAGTTGAAGATCTTAATTCCACGTACTACCTTTATGAGGTTTATATCACATAATTCGGATAGAAGGTTCTTTACGTTAGCATCTATATGTTTTACTTTAATCCTAGGGATGAGTTTACTTAATGTGGCGCCAAGTGAATAGTACCTAACATCGTTAGTTAGTATCATGAGGTTCTCTAGGACTTTAATAAATAACGCAGAGTAGTAAGGTGTTGAAACAACGAGGTTCTTACCTAGCTTACTAATTCCTAGATTGCTTCCCTTAGTGAATGAAATATAGTATTGAGGTCCATGTACATCGACATCTAGCGCGAACGTAGGGGTCTCATCATTTGACTTGAACTTAACGCCAGTAGGTAGGGGCAGGAACTCATATCTGACGTTATTCTGTTGCAAGTACCTGATAATAATTCCAGCGGCTATTAACGCATCTACGTCATATGAAGCAACTACCCTTAATTTCCAGCCTTCCTTACTAATGTTAGCTATGGTACTCGAAATCGCTTTCTCTAAATCCCTAAGCACATCTGATGACATCTACTGTTAACGCCTTAAGTTATTAACGTATGAAAAAATAAAACCTTAATTTATCCTCCTTCACATATCGATATCTAAGTCATGAATATAAACATTAAAGAGGAAAGTTAGGTTTTTAATCCTCTAATTAACATGATTGTAGTTAGTGTGGGTAAGTATATGGCTAAGTCGCTCTATCACTACATAGGAGAGATGTGGCTAAGGATGGAAGAGGAGGCTCCTAAGACGTTGAAAGAGAGACTAATAGAATGGCGTGATGATCCTACTGTAGTTAGGGTGGATAGACCTACAAGGCTTAACAGAGCTAGGGCGCTGGGTTATAAAGCTAAGCAGGGCTTTATAGTGGTTAGGGTTAAGGTCAGCAAAGGAGGCCTAAATAGACCTAGGCCCGATAGTGGTCGTAGACCCAAGAGGATGGGCGTCTACGGTTATTCTCCCGCTAAGTCAGCTCAACTAATAGCTGAGGAGAGAGCTAACGATAAGTACCCTAATTTAGAGGTGTTAGGAAGTTATTACGTAGGCGAGGACGGTAATTACAAGTACTATGAAGTGATTTTAGTGGATCCTCATCATCCGGCCATCAAGAGCGATAGTAACATTAGCTGGATCTCAGAACCGCAACATAGGGGTAGGGTCTATAGAGGTAAGACCATGGCTGGTAGGAGAATGAGAGGCTTACTTGGTAATAGAGGTTTAAGGGGGACTCATAATTGGAAGTGGAAGAAGAAGTTGAAGGAGAGGAAGCTTAAGAAGAGGCATGAGGCATCAAGAGGTGCTAGGCTAATACCCAAGTAAGTACAAAGCAATTATGAGTAGAGTAATTAAAGTCAGGCATGCGCATATATCAACCTTTTCACATGCTACTGAGGACCCTATGAAGGTTAGGAAGGCACTTCTAAATTTACTTCCTCAGGAACTTCGCTCGGTTAGGATCTCTGAGGAGGTTTTAGAGGGCCACTACGGTAATGAAATAAGGGTATTTAACGTTGAGCTCCGCGGTGATGAAGCCTTTAAGGCGCTCAAGCATATAATATGCTCATTAAGTCAGTCAGATAGGAATGCCTTGCTGCTTTCGCTAGCACTTAGGTTGGGTGATGTTAAATCCCACTTACATTTAAGGCTAGATAAGCAGGAAGCTTACTTGGGAACTATAACGCTACGTGATGGGAGTGATATAATTAAGTTTTCAGTAACCATCGACGGCTGTAGGAAGCTAGATGATGTTAAGAACTTCCTTGACGAATTAATTAGGGAATGCTAATTATGTTCGTAGACATAAATATAAGACCGGCTAGGCCTGAACATTTGAGGCCGATATTAAATCAAGCAGCAAGATTTAACTACCGTTTAGTAGCTGTTGAGGGGCTGTCTGGGGAATCATTAATGGATTTAGATATAAGCATCAGGGTCGTGCCGAGGTTTACCTATAGTGATCTTAGGTCATTAAGTAGGGGTCGAGAACCACGGAACCACTTAATAGCTTACGAATTATGCGATACATCGGCAATTAAGGCATTAGATAAGCTTAGGAGCAGGGTTAATGTACTAAAGCTTACTAATAAAGCATTATCTAATATTAAGAGAAGGCACTTAAGGTTGTTGAAGAATTGCAGGATACCTATTGAGATATCACTTAATGATGCAATGATCGATGGAAGGTTAGATCACGGTTTCCTAATTGGATTCGGTAAGTTAGTGCCTTATATAGAAGCCGGCCACATAGACTTAATACTCTCCAGTGGTGCCGGAAATCAATATGAGTTGCTACATCCTCTAACAGCCATAGCTGTACTTAAGGAGCTAGGCCTCAGCTACTTAACCGCTTTAAAAGCTTTAACAACGTCGCCTTCAAGGTTATTAGAAGGTAGTAGAGCATGGATTTAACGGAATTACTTTCGTTGATCGCTTTAACAACGTCGCTGGTCGCCTTACTTCAGTTCTACAAAATTAACAGCAGGATTGAGGCATTATTTCAGGCAATTAGCAGTAAGGTGATCTTAAAGGTCCTGAGGTCAAGGAGGTTGAGGAAGAAGCTTAGGAAGAGGTATATGGTATTTGAAGTGATAAGTGATGGAACTCCAGATAAGAGCTCATTAGAATCCGAGATTAAGGGTGTGTTTAAGAACTTATTCGGTGAGATCCACTTAACGGCTGCCTCACTGGCTATCCAGTATTACGACAGTAGATTAAGGATGGGGATCCTTAAGTTTACACATAGGTATAGATATAAAGTTCTGGCTGCCTTAGGCCTAGTAAAGAGGGTTGGAAGCGTTAAAGTGCTAATAGTTCCTGTTAGGACTACTGGGACGTATAAGAAGGCGTTGAAATACATTAATGAACGCTATTCGGTAGAAGTGAAACCCAGCTAATCACTATTAAGAGATTTAAAAACCGTATTTAACTTAAGCTGATCGAGGGATTTAAGCAAGACCATAGGTTTGAGGGCTTTGTTGCCCTCAAGTAATGCTATACATGTATTATGGGGCAGAAACATTTATTAGGGTCATTGAGGGGATTTTATAGGCAGTTGGAGTCGAACGTTGGAGAAACCATTGGATCCGCCTAGGCGATGGGAGCGCTGCTCCGAGCCTAGGCGGATCTCCTCTAGATGGGAGCCCAGTGCCGTTGGGCTCGACGGCCGCCCATGAGCCCGCATGGGTACCCAAATCCCTCTGGGCGAGGTGGAAGTCCCTAGAGGTGGCCCTAAATGACCCTAAAAACACAGAACATCCCTCTAGGGACAAACGGTGCATCTAATTTTATGATTATGTTTTAGCTGCTTTCCCAAGCGATGACATGTTGAAATGAATCATAACTGGGGATCCTGCCTTAAAAGGCGAGGGATAAGTGCCTATAAGTACGTGCTCTACAACGTACTTGATGATGGCTTCCAAATGAATGATACTAGATCAGCAACCCGATTAAATAATGTAGAGAGCCTTCTGCCATTTAGAGCATGGAATGCAACGGGTAGACATCATCTAATATTACTACTAGTAATATAGTGATTATGATAGTGATAGCAATATTTTAATATCTAAAATCATCAATATTGCTTAGGTGATCTGATGAGTAGATTAAGTACCGAATTAATTCACGGACATGAGTTCTATGATGAGAAGAGCGGGATTTTTATACCTCCTATATATTTAAATGTCATATATGAACAACCTAATAGGGTATTTGGCGATACTTTATTAAGTGATAGAGGAGTCGATTTAAAGTACTCTCGTGAGGAGAACCTAACTGCTAGGGCCTTAGAGAAGGTCATATCTAAGTTAGAGTTAAGCGACGATGCCCTCGTATTTAATAGCGGGATGGCTGCAATAGCAGCTGTATACTTAGGCGTACTGAGGAGCGGCTCTAAGGTGGTTATCCCTATGGAGGCCTATGGAACCACCATACAACTACTTACTCAGCTCTCATGCAAGTTTGGATTTAGGGTCGTTAAGGTATGGCCTTCAACCGAGGATGTTATAAATGCCATAGACAGCGAAACAACCATGGTATTGGTTGAAACAATTACTAATCCGCTACTGAGGGTTCTTAATATAAGGGAAATAGCTAGAAGAGTAAAGGAGGTAAACGCTATTTTAGTAGTTGATAATACCCTGGCAACGCCTTTAATTTATACGCCAATTAATGATGGAGCTAATATCGTATTACACAGTCTAACTAAGTACTTAGCAGGACATAATGACGTGGTGGGAGGAGCTTTGGCCTCCAGAAGCGACCTAATTAGGGAGCTATGGGAGTGGAGGAGGATGTTAGGTGGCATACTACAGCCGCTTGAAGCGTATTTAATTCTAAGGGGCATAAAGACTTTAGAGGTTAGGTTTGAGAGGCAGTGTAGGAATGCATTAACTGTGGCGGAATTCCTTCATGAACATACTAAGGTTAAGGAGGTCTTCTATCCAGGCCTTCCTGACAGCCCCTATAAATCTGTGGCTGACTCGCTATTTAGTAGGAGAATGTATGGGGGAGTAGTTTCATTTAGGCTCCGCGGCGGTAAAGAAGCTGCACATGAGATGTTAAGGAGAGTTAAAGTGATTAAGCCATCCCCAAGCCTTGGGGGGACGGAGAGTCTATTAACATATCCGGTGGTTAGTGCGTCGAAGACTATTCCGGCCGAAGATAGATTGAAGCTGGGTATTACGGAGGACTTACTAAGGCTTTCAATAGGATTAGAGGACGTTAATGATTTAATTGAAGACTTAGATCAAGCACTTAACTACGCATAGGTAATGTGTTACCATGAAATTCCCTAATAAATTAATTATCTCCAATCCATATAGGTAGATGATCGACGATGGTTAGGGTAATTTCCAGAGCATACTGTAGCTCAGCTAATCTGGGTTCCGGGTTCGACGTAGTTGCCATAGCATTAGATGTATACTACGATGAAGTTATGGTAAGCATTAATCGAGGTAACGGTAATGTTGTATTAGAGGGTATTGAAGGTCCTTTTGCTGATTTAGTTAGCAGGGATTTAAACACCGCGGTCGCTGCTGTAAGGGAGGTCCTAAAGTATGTCAATAGAAGTGATGTTGATGTATATGTGAGGCTGTGGAAGGGAATACCCCCTTCCGCAGGGCTTGGAGGGAGCGGTGCATCAGCAGTAGCCGCAATTAAATCACTAATAACAGCGTTAGATCTAAATCTAACCAACGATGAGATAATAGAGCTCGCCGGTAGGGCTGAGGCTGTAGTTGCTGGTGAAGCTCATTACGATAACGTCTCGGCAAGCTTGCTGGGCGGCTTAGTTATAATTATTTCACAAAACCCGATTAAGGTCGTCAGGTTAAATACTAATGCGTACTTTGTAGTCTCAACGCCAGTTATTAGGATGCCGCCTAATAAGACTGCCATCATGAGGAGCATACTACCTAAGTTCGTATCATTACATGATATGGTAAGGAATTATGGAAAGTTAGCTGCGTTAATCTCAGGCTTAATCACAGGTAATTTAGCGTTAGCTGGATACGGTATGGAGGATTACATCATCGAACCCGCGAGATCCAGCTACATCCCCTGCTATGAAGTGGTTAAGAGGGAGGCCATATCCAATGGGGCATTAGGAGTTGCAATAAGCGGTGCAGGCCCTACATTAATAACCCTATGTGAGAACTTAGAATCAGCTAAAAGGATTTCAGAAGTTATCAAATCCACATATACTAAATGCGGCTATGAAGTATTAATCAAGGTAGCTCAGGTTGGCCCTGGAGCTGAGGTTATTGACGTATCATATGATTAATGCATCAGATCGTCGTGGGACATTCATTAACATCCTTCTGGAGCGGCGTCATCATCCATCAGTTATATTATACGACAGTTAATAAATCTTAGACGACAAGATGCCAACTGAGGGCCCTAGTCCTTTAGGGCGTGAAGGAAGTCAGACGAAGTCTATAGAGTGAAGTTATAGACATTATCAGCGGCCTCAGGGCTCTGGGAGGAAGCGTTTCCCGCTCACGGAACTTCTAATTTGTTTTTAAACAACTTTAATTCCTTGA
>JAGDWE010000008.1:0-6352 GCA_023255965.1 Desulfurococcales archaeon
AATCCAAAAATCACCTAAACAACGGTCCTTACTTATTCCTCTTATATCTCACGGCTATGTTGATCAATTTATTGGCTACCTCTACTGCATCCCTACCTAACACGTAAGTCATTGCCTCCCTCCCCCAAGAGCCTTTATCGAATATTATATCTAGCGTTTGTCCTGCTTTAACTGCCTGACGTAGCTCATCTAAACCTGCCCTATAATCTAAGTATACATAGCCATATCCTAGTTCATTAACTATTTCCTCAAGTCCTTCGCAATACATTATATTAGCTAATGCCCTTATCTCTGGGACTACCTTAACTAACTTACTGAGTAGTTCTGAGACTTCATTATCTACTCCAAACTCGGGTTGAGATATGACTCTAACCTCCTCCCCTACCCTCACTATCCTTCCTGGAACACTTGCTACATCCCTAATGCTTCTGAGGTACTGCCCCGGTAAAGCCATAGCTATGTTCATCTGGCTCTCTGGAATCAATCTAGCTATTAATCTACCATTAAGTTCGATGAGCTTTAAGGCATCCTTCAAATTACTTAAGACAGCGTATTTCTCTGCAGGTATTAATACCCAAGCACTCGGGTTTACTGGGCCGTGACCTCTACCTACAGATAGCCCGTACTCGATAGCGACGGTTATGAACTCCTTTGCTGTCCTAACAGCATCCGGAATTGACCTGCCTTTAGCTAGCTCAGCTGTGATCGCTGCCGAGAAACTACATCCAGTGCCATGCGTATTCCTACTTTGGATTCTAGGTGCCCTGAATTCGTAGTACCTCCCCTCATAGTAGAGTATGTCAATGCTTTCATCAGCTGCCAGGTGACCTCCTTTAACCACCACCGCCCTAGCCCCTAACTCCTCAGAGAGCTTCTTGGCAACCAACTTACTGTCATCTAATCCACTAATACTAATTCCTGATAACCTCTCGGCCTCAGGCTTATTAGGAGTCACTACCGTAGCTAGGGGTATCAATTCCTTAGCGAGAACTTCAACAGCGTCATCCCTAAGTAGCGGAGCTCCGCTTTTAGCGATCATTACTGGATCTACAACTAATGTGATGTCGTACTTCTTAATTAATGAAGCGATTAACCTAATTATTTCAGAATTACTTAACATTCCAGTCTTCGCTGCATCAACGCCTATATCCTCAACAACAGCCTTAAATTGAGCTTCAATAACATCTAAGGGCACGTCATGGACGGCCCTAACTTCGTAGGTATTTTGAGCAGTTATCGAAGTTATAACGCTCATCCCATGAACTCCTAGGGCAGCGAATGTCTTTAGATCCGCCTGAATACCTGCACCGCCGCCTGAATCGCTTCCAGCTATGGTTAGAGCCCTCCTAATCATCTAGCCCACCAACTAAGTGTATAGTATATGATTGAGGTAATTAACATTGACGGTAATGTAGCACCTAGCCAGGGCAGGTATGCTGATATCGTTAAATAGGCTATGAAACCCAAGGCCCATGAAACTATTCCATGCATTTTCACTGCAGGCACTTTACTGCCAATCAACCCATCAACTTCATACTTGCCCCTACATATCACGTAGTAATCCACTATCATTATGGCAGCAAGCGGTACGAACGCGCCTCCAATTAATAATAAGAACCATTCGTACTCCTCTATGGGGAACATAAGGGCTATTATGGTACCTAGCAGGCCGACTATGACTACTTGCCTATTAAGTGATTCGCCAGGCTTTATATTCTTAAACGTTATTGCTGCCGAGTATATATCTAAGAACGTTGTAGTAGTAGTTGATAGAATTATAATTAACATCGCCGGTATACCTAACCCGTAAGTAGCTATAATTGCTATCGGATCTAGCATACCTAAGTACATATTCGACAACCCGCCTACGAAGTAGAAGAGGCTGCTCGTGATAAAGTATCCTGCGAATGTACCTAGGAACGCCCCCCTAGCGCTCAACCTAGAGTAGTCGGCTACTAATGGCAGCCACGATATAGGCATGGCTACCACCAAGTCGAGTGCTTGAAGAGTTGTCAATTCGTTGGTGCTGAAATGCCAGTCAATAGTTCCCACAGTATTTAAGGTTACCGCAGCGAGCCATATAATAAGGATAAGCAGCAGAGTTACGGATAACCTCTCCAGCCATCTCCACTTCTTAGGCCCGGCTAACGCCCACGCAGTATTAAGCAGTCCAAATACGACTATCCATAATTTGTAATTTGATGGGTATCCTAGAACAGCGAATGTGGCATCTAATGCCTTAGCCCCTACTATATTCATGACCGCGGTCCAGCCGATTAATTGAAGGTAGTTAAGAGATGACGCTAAGTAGGATCCCTTAAGGCCCAATGGCCTCCTAGTCAGTACCATCGTAGGCACGCCAGTTACATAACCTTCAATGGCTATTAAACCCATGAGGGTATTACCTATTAGGTGACCTACTAGATTAACTACCAGGGCAGTCAACAGTGATACTGCAGGAACTAAGAGAGCGCCAGCCCAGAACTCGGCGATCGATATTCCGGCACCAAACCATATGAAGAGCAAATCCCAGGTATTTAAGTACCTTAATTTAGGTGGTATGGGTTCTATGCTGGCACCTAGGTCGCTACCACCCATTGAAACCCCTATTAACTCTGTATAACTGACTTTATATAGTGATATATAATTTGGTGATCATTGCCTATAACGTTTTTAATTAAGTTTTTAAATACGGAATTGCTAACCCATAAGGAATTAACCATGAGTAACGTATACTCGGCGATGGTTGGTAGTTATCCGAGGCCTGCAGGGCTTGCCAAGCTGATAAATAGGTTTAATTCAGGTAAAATAAGTTCTGAAGATCTCGAACTAGGCTATGAAAAATACACCTACAGATTGCTTAAGTTCCTAACCAAGTTAAATATAGATTACTTTACAGATGGAATGCTACGTTGGGATGACATATTCAATCCACTAATAAATTACGTAGATGGAGTAAAGGTTAATGGCCTCTATAGGTTCTACGAGAATAACTTCTTCTTTAGAGCGCCGCAAGTTGTAGGTAAAGTTAGGCTAATGGATGACTGCCCTATACCTCAATGGTTTAAGAAGTCGTCAGAGATATTAGAGAGCGTTATAAAGGAACTAGGCATCAAATCTAGGCCCGTCTTAAAGCCAGTACTTCCAGGCCCATTAACGTTAGCTATCAATTCGCTAAATGAGCGCTACAGTAATATGCGAGAGTTAATAGGCGATTACGTGTTTGAGGTCTTAACACCCTTGATTAAGGCGTTAAGGGACCTAGGCGCTCAGGTCATCGAGATACATGAGCCCGAGTTAACTTACGGGAGGGTTGATCCTGGATTGAAATGCTACGTAGCTGGACTATTAGGTCGTATATCGTATGATTTAAAAATTAAGCTATGGATTCAGACATACTTTGGTAGCGCCTCCAATGCTTTAGAGTGTTTCAAATTCATATCTAATAACATTGTAGGAATAGATTTAGTGGCCTCCAGGGACGATTACCTCAATTACATCCATAACTTTAGCTACTACGATTCCTTAGCCGTGGGTGTATATGACTCTAGAAGTACTGTGCTTGAGAGGAGTAGGATCATTAGGTGGTACGTGGCTAAGTTTCTGAAGTTACGGATTGGTAATTTATTCATAGCCAATAACGCTCCGATGGACTTCATCCCTGAGGTAATTGCAGTAAAGAAGTTAAGGAGGTTAAGTAAATTTACTAAATGGCTTAAGAGTAAGGTCGGAGGTGTAGCTAGGTGATAAGCCTTCCGATACTGCCAACTACGGTCATAGGATCGTACCCTAGGCCTAAATGGTTTAGGGAGATAATTAAGGGTTATAAGAATGGGAGGTACGGGGAGGAGCTACTTAAGGAGGCAAGCGACGATGCTGTGGTCTCAGTTATTAGCGATCAGGAGGAGGTAGGTATTGATATCCCGTCCGATGGCGAGATGCGTAGGGATGAGATGGTTGAGTACTTCGCTGAGCGGATTGAGGGGTTTAGGTTCTACGGCCCAGTAAGGGTTTGGGGTAATAACTTCTTTAGGAAGCCAGCAGTAGTTAGCAAGATAACGTATATAAGGCCCATCGTAGTCGATGAATACTTATTCTTAAGGAGGCATTCATCTAGACCAGTAGTTAAGGTAACCATTACCGGACCCTATACGATAGCGGACTGGAGCTTTAATGAGTACTACAATAGTAAGGAAGAACTGGCCTTTGAGCTGGCTAAGGTAATAGGTACTGAGATTAAGAAGCTCGAGGAGGTCGGTTCCCTCTTCGTCCAAGTAGATGAACCAGCGTTAACCACCCACCCTAAGGAAATGGATTGGGCTGTGCAGGCAATCAATAAAGCCGTTGAGGGAGTTAACATTAAGGTAGGGCTCCATGTATGCTACAGCAATTATTCGCTACTTAAGCCGTATTTCGACGAATTACGTGTTACTCAATTTGCGTTAGAATTCGCTAATAGAGGATTTAGGGATCTAGAGGTAGTCAAGGGGCTGAGTAAGGAGTTGGGTTTCGGGGTTATAGATGTGCATAGCAGGGTCGTCGAAGAGCCGGAATACGTGGCTAAAGCGTTGTTTAAAATTATGGAGTACTTAAGTCCCGAGTACATCTACGTGAACCCGGACTGCGGCCTTAAGCTACTGCCTAGGAGCATAGCTAAAGCCAAGTTGAGGGCTATGGTAGAAGGTGTGATGATCGTAAGGAGGGAGCTAGCTAAGAAGGGATTAACTGAAATACCATTACGTAATAAGGTCTAATGCCCGCGTTTAAGATATATATTCTTTATGAAGTTATCCATGTAATCATTAAACGTGCCGCACTTCCGTAACCAGGCACCATACCTATATAACGCCCATAAGGCC
Organism: Desulfurococcales archaeon; assembly: GCA_023255965.1. Lineage (GTDB taxonomy): Archaea > Thermoproteota > Thermoprotei_A > Sulfolobales > NBVN01 > JAGDWE01. The sequence continues at coordinate 4,860 of JAGDWE010000008.1, forward strand.
TTCGCAGCCCTTTCTACGGAGGGAAACATAGGTATACCTAGCTCCTCAGCCTCGTGGGCCTTAATCATTGTATACCTACCGCCGGTTACAGCGCCCACTACAGGTATTAATCTACCTAACTCGTTATATGCCTCCCTTAAGCGACTTACGAATTTCTTAACTAACTCCTCAGTAATCCCAGGAGCCATGAAGTAAGGTATCCATAAAATCCCGTCAACCTCACCACTACGAATTAATATTTCCATGGCTTCAACTAAATGCTCGTCCCTAGCAGATCCAGTAACGTCAATAGGGTTATATGGGCTAGCTATAGGTAGGAGGACCTTCCTTAACTTATTTACTATTTCATCTGATAACTTAGGTACCTTTAGACCTAGTTCTACAGACGCATCCGTTGCCATGACTCCTGAGCCTCCGCCAACCGTTAAAATAGCTATCCTGTTCCCAGCAGCAGGCGGTTGCATGGAGAATGCTATAGCCATGTCAAATAGCTCCTCCATGCCTAAGGCCCTAATTGCTCCGAACTGCTTAAACACTGTATCATAAATTACATCACTGCCTGCTAAGCTACCCGTATGAGACGCTATAGCTCTAGCACCTTCCTCGCTCCTCCCGGACTTAAGTATGATCACTGGCTTATACGGTGTTACCTTCATCAACGAATCGATGAACTTCCTACCGTTATCTACGCCCTCAATGTATATGGTGATCACCTGGGTATCGCGGTCTGTAAGTAGATACTCAATTAAATCTGCTTCATCAACGTCACACTTATTGCCTAAACTTACGAACTTACTTATGCCAACACCCCTCATAGCCGCCCAGTCGAGGACGGCTATACCGAATGCGCCACTTTGAGATATGAATGCTATATTTCCGTGATTAGGGAAGTCCATATGCTTGGGGTCTAAGAAGGTCGTATTTAATCCGGTCTTAGGTACATAAATCCCCATGCAATTAGGCCCTACGACCCTAATTTTATACCTCCTAGCTATATCTACGATCAACTCCTCCCTCCTAATGCCTTCGGATGTTCCTAACTCCTTAAATCCAGCAGATATTATCACCACCCTCCTAATGCCTTTAACTCCGCACTCCTCAAGGACTGAAGGAACTAAGGGAGCCGGCACAGAAATTACTGCGAGGTCGACTACCTCTGGTAAACTGGCTATCGAGGGGAAAGCCTTAACGCCAAGTATTTCATCAGCGTTTGGGTTTACTGCATATACCCTGCCCTTAAATCTAGCAATTAAGTTACTAAGCAATTGATGGCCAACCTTGGTTGGATCCCTAGAAGCTCCTACAACAGCTATCGAACTAGGTTTGAAGAACCCCTCTAAATAGTCCACCGACATTAAGATACCTAATAACTATCGTAATTTTTTACAATTATAAACATTCCATGCCGGAATGGCTGTAATTAAGCTCCATCCCATAGATCAGCATCATTGATCATCTAATTACTTACCCTGATCCTGAAATCTTACTTCAGT
>JAGDWE010000008.1:6452-13452 GCA_023255965.1 Desulfurococcales archaeon
ATCAGCATCATTGATCATCTAATTACTTACCCTGATCCTGAAATCTTACTTCAGTATAATTTAATCCGTACTTTACGAGTAGTTTAAATGCTTGAGGCGATATAGATGGCGATGCCAATACACCTTTAGCATTAATTCCTAAACCATTGTAGTACTCAACATATCTACGTAGCTGATGAACTGCGTCGAGATCCGCTAAACTCCTCTCATGTTTAACTATAATTAATTCCTCGTATGTCCCCCTTAAGATTAAATCTATCCCTCCATGCGGTGTAGTAACTTCCTTAGCGACTAATTGAGCTCCGCCCTCAATTAAGGGGGATTTAGAGAGATGCAGTTTATCAACTCATCTTCAGTACCGCTCATTGAGAATTTACCTGCCCCTAACTTACATATAAGGATAGATGACTTACCGTTGATTATAGCTTTGACCACCCCTTAGGCCTGTTCCTGATAGCTACTAACTCAACCATATTATTACCTACTAGCCTGACGTTTATGGATGAACTCGGTTGCCTTTGTTAGCTGTTTTGAGTTTCACAGGGGGTTATAAGCATTGATATCGCATTTTCTATTTGGATACCAAACCCCCAGCTAATTGGTTTAACTCCTGGTCCCTCATGTATCATTAAAGTTCCGTCCTCCTTAATGATTAATCTACGTGCATTTGATGCGCTGCTAGACGCTCTACCTTCGTAAACGACCTCATAGTTACAAGCCATAACCATCGTTGCTACTGGTACTTCCCTACCACTTCATGAAGTACTTCGGGCTCTACTTGATCAAGTAATAGATCTTCTTACACTCTTTATAACCTCTAAGATCGCCTGCTGTACTTCAACTAAGGATTTATTGCTTAACGTGGCTGACGCTGCCTCCGGATGCCCGCCATACTTACCATTTAACTTCTCAGCCACTAACCTACATATGGTTAGAGCTTCACGTTTATTGGATCTAACCGTTATTACGACCTTGCCTTCCTCCTCTCTAACCAATATGATGTCGGATCTGGTCTCCCTGGCTAGCTCTGTAGAAGCCACGCCAAGTAATCCAGCGTAAATCCTTGATTCAGAGGCGGATAATGTAGTTATTAGGTAATTACCTACAACCACAGACCTACTAGTTAGCTGCCTTAGTAGTTTATTAAGTAACCACTTAGCTATGGATGCTCTCTTTACCACTTCATCAAGCATCTGTATCTTATGGCCGGCTAGCATCGATTTAATTAGGTAATTCATGAATTCAGTATCACTTGGGTCCCTAGCTATAGATAACTTAATTAGATCAGCCACCTTCATCACCTCCTCATCAGGTGCTTCAACGCCCTCACATACATCAGCTACTTTTACTAGGAATTCCTCAAAAGGATTTATTGATGTCCTTAATACCTCACGTATTAACCTCGGCGTTGAGGTGGATTTGTTCCATATTATCTTAACCCCAGCCCTACTCAACTTATCGATGAATGCCTCACTACTGGCATGATGATCTATAACAACTATTTTCATGTTAGGCCCCGCCATGCTTAGTAGGCAATTGACTACGTCATTGTTGAGGGCTATGTCAAGCATTACCACTTCTCTAGACTCCTTAGGTATTTTCCTTAAGTCTACATGAGCTCTCCAAGGTTGGGTAAACACCATGCTTACGTTGTTTGGATATACATCCCTCAGGTAATGTTTTATATAGAGAAAAGAACTTATAACTCCATCGCAATCCCCATGACATATAACAGCAGACTTCACGTAGGTAACCACTACCTAAATACCTAATTAACTTATATAAATTTAGTAGCCTCCAGTAAGCATGGGATGGTGATACAAATAAGTGAGGTGTATAACGAGTTAATGAGTAGACTAAAGAAACAGAAATACCATCTTATCGGAAACCATAGTGCCGTAAAGAAGTGCCTATGGGTGCATAATGCGCTTGTCTACGGGAAGTTTTGCTATAAATGTAGATTCTACGGTATAGAGTCACATAGATGTATTCAGATGTCGCCATCGGTTCTTTGGTGTTGGAATTCGTGCCTTCACTGCTGGCGTTTAAGGCCTCAAGATCTTGGCTTAGAGATTAATGAACTACCTAAGCTCCCAAGCGTAGATGATCCATCATTTATTGCTGAGATGGCCATATATGAGCATAGAAGAACTGTAAGCGGTTATAAAGGTAGAACCTCGGAGAAGATGTATAAGGAGGCGTTGGACCCTAAACACGTGGCGATCAGCCTAACTGGAGAGCCAACTCTATATCCTAGGCTCTCTGAGTTGATCGAGGAATTCCATAAGAGGGGATTAACCACCTTCTTAGTAACTAGGGGGGTTAGACCGGATGTCCTAGCTAAATTAACAACGAAGCCAAGTCAGATCTACGTGTCTTTGGAGGCATATAGTAAGGAAACTTATAATTACTTTAACAGGCCGTTAGTACCTAACGCTTGGGAATTAACCCTTACTACCCTTGAGCTACTACCAACGTTTACATCACCCACAGTTATTAGAATAACGTTGGTTAAGGGCTTCAATATGAGTGATGACGCTATTAAGGGCTTTAAGAAGCTATTAAACATAGCTCAACCGACGTATATCGAAACTAAGGCGTATATGCATGTAGGTAGGTCAACAGGTAGGTTAAGCAGGGATAATATGCCTACATTTAATGATGTTTTAGACTTTGCTAGGAAGCTGGCTGAGGAAGTAAGTTACAGTGTTGTTTCTTACAGCCGTTTATCTAGGGTCGTCCTTCTGAGCAGGTATGATAGACCTGTGGTTAGATTCGGTAATGGCTGTCCTGGAGGTTGGAAGGAGGTTGAGGAACTTGAGGAGGGTATCGGCGAGTATGAGAGGGTTGAGGAGATAGTGTAGCATCATTTACTCAAATGGCCTAGTGATATTTATATCGCTAACTAACATGTAGGGGGCTTTGGTCGGTACCGTAACCTCCCACCATTTAATTGAATAGTATTCCCTACTAATTAAGCGTACATTATTTAGTAGCCTACGCAGGCTATCGGCTATCCTAACCCTCCCGACATTACCTACTACCTCACCGTTACGTATTAGTAGTGCAGCATCCCTACTAACCGTTGAGAACGTGCCTTCAACGTAATTCTGAAATCTAGTGTACCAGTTATTACTTATTAGTAGACCGTTTTTAACCTCCTTAATCATCTCATCCTCACCTGAATCACCTGTGCCTATGACTATATTCCATGCCCTAGGGACTATCCAGCCAGCATTGCCCGTAGATATGGCACCTAGCTTGCTTGCTGTCTTACTATTATGCAGTAATGTCTTTAAAGTGCCATTACTAATTACTTCCTTATCATAGGTTTCAACACCTTCGTCATCGAAGGCTGTTGAGCCAGGTAGTTCGATGTCCCTAGGACTATCAATCAATGTCACTAACTCGGACGCGACCTTATCACCTTGTTTAACGTCCATGAATATTGAGAAGCCTGAAAGTACGTAGAACGCTGAAGCCATCATAGCCACTAATTCGAATAAATTACCTACAACTAGAGGAGATAATATCACATCATACCTCCCAGGAGTAATACTAGCCGACTTCCTACCTAGTAATGCGTAGTGGGCCGCCTTCCTACCGACTTCTTCTAAACTCCTTAAGTCTGCTGACCTGCCCCCATACGCCCACTGCCCTGAGGAATCATCCTTAAATACCCTTAGGTACGCCGTGACCTCACTGCCTCTCTCTAATCCCTCGAAGCCGTTACTACCTACCAAAGCCTTGGTGATTATGCTTAAGCTTAAAGTCCCTGCAACCCTATCTACGCCCTCATTAATTGCTGAATTTATTAATAATTCGCAAATCTGCCTCGGGTCGTTTAAATAGTTTTCCACATTTCTATCTAATATATCGCTGAGCGGTTTGACGGGCTTAACTTCAGGCAGCGGCGAATATAACTCTGATTCCTTAATCAATCCTACATAGTTTGATATGTCATCAGATAATTTGATCACTTGACTTAAGTCTGAAGTGCTTAACTCGATGGTGAATATCCTCTTCCTTCTAACTAAGTAAAGATCAATTACGTAGAGATTCCGAGAAAGGTTAAGGGCTATTTGGTTATTTATTATTTTAGACATTACATTATTAACTTCATAAATCATTACTGCAAATTCGTCATACTTCGTAGCTAACTTACTTGCTATAGCACTACATGTACTTAATAATTCATAACTCATACCGTGACACCCAACCTAATATTCGATAGCCTTACGTTAGGCCCTCCAAACCATACGGGAACTCCTTGTGATGGATCACCTTTACCGCAAGTACCTGGATAGAAGGCTAGGTTTTTATCAACCCCTGAGATCCCATTATAGAACCCTGCAGTAGTTAACTCTAGTACTGGATTCCTTATAGGCTGGCCTAGCTCACCATTAACTATCAAGTACGACTCTAATCCCACATACCTCTGATTCCACCTAATATCATCTATATTCCATTCCATATACGATTTAATGTAAACACCTAATCTAATGTCCTCAATTAATTCCTCAAAACTCATGCCCCCTGGCTTTAAATAGGTATTAGACATCCTGATTATGGGCTCGCTTGAGTAATCCATAGATCTAGAGGCCCCATTACTCCGCGTATTGAATATCTTCGCTGTCTGCCTATTATGTAAGGGCTCACATACCACGCCATTCTTATATAGGTACCTCGCCCTAGCCTTAACACATTCATCATCATATTCGTAATAGCCAAAGCTCCCAGGTATCGTAGGATCCTCAACTACTGTGGCAAATTCATTACCGACCTTAAACTTACCTACATGCTCAGGTTTAATAAATGATTCCCCTGCTTGTGCTGCCTCCCTACCTAATATCCTATCTGCCTCCATCGGATGACCTGCTGACTCATGAACCATTAAACCCACGACCTCAGAGCCCACTACAACATCCACTGGCTCCTTAGGTGGTTCAACGCCATATAGCAGCACCTTCTCAAGCCTTCTAACTTCGTCCTCAACGCTTTGTACGGGTCTCCACAAATCAATTAATTCCAGCCCTCCAGAAGCCCCCCATTGCATAAGTCTTTGTAAGCTTCCTTTCTGCTTACTACTCATCACTAAGTTAAACATTATCGATAACCTAGGTACATTACCGATTACGTAGCCTCCATCGCTATTCACAATCATCTTCCTCTGGACGTGCTCAACGTACTCGCAGTAAGTAACAGGAAGACTTACCTCCTTAACGCTAGTTGTCGTAGACCTATGTAGATCGCTTAATATGTCGAGCTTCTCATCAACGCTTAACGAGTTGAAGTCCTTAGCCACCTTAACTTCATAAGACCCTCTACCTAACTTCTCCTCGCTGAATGATATAGGGGTTTTAACTAGATGGGATAGCGCCCTAGCCCTACCTACGGCTGTTTTTACGGTATTAATTAATTCGTCCCTACTTAATTTATTAGTTGCTGCGAAGGTAAGCACGTTACTATGTAAAATCCTTATTCCAACACCTTCACTAACTGATTTATTAACTGATATTAATTCGCCATTCCTTAATATTAATGTAAAGTACTCATCAATCTGGTACCTAGCCTCAGCGTACTTGGCGCCTATAGATAAAGCGTAATCAACTACGTAGTTAAGCAGATCCTCACTCAAGCAATCACCGCTTTAATCTATTTAAGGTAAAAAATAAAATTACTTGCTTAGTTCCTTCTCCGTCTCCCGCTTCTTGACGTATTTATCAAATATTATCCAAGCCCTATACCACTCCTCATTATACTTCTTTAGGAGCTCTAATATCCATCTAGTTAGCTCCCTGGCCTCTATTCTATCTAGATCTTTTTCATAAATACGTCCTTCAATAATCCTACATATCTTCCTAGCCACTTCTAATGGCGCTCCAGCCCTAATAATACTAATAACTATCTTCTCAGGAATGAATTCCTCTTCAACACCGTTTCTCTTAATTACTTTAACCAGAATTTACCACCAAAATACCTTACGTGCTTTAAGTTAATAAATTTTTATTAGTATAGAACATTACTAAGTGGAGTACGTATAAGGTGATTTAGCAATATGTTGATCGACGCTCATTGCCACCTACATGAGTTTCCAGATAGGGAACTAATTAAGTATTGCGGTCGGAGAGATTTATCAATTATCGCTGTATCGGACGACTACCCTAGCTCCCTAAGGACTTTAGAGATCTCAGGTAAATGCTTTAATGTCATTCCAGCGGTGGGTCTACATCCATGGAGCGTGGGGAAAGCTAATATTAAAGAGGAATTAAAACTATTTACCGAACTATTGTCTAGAGTTAAATTCCTAGGTGAGGTCGGTATTGATATGAGGTTTAAGCCTGAAACTTATAATGAGCAATTAGATGTATTTAAGTACTTCTTAGACTTAGCAAGGAATTATAGATTAGGTGTTAACGTGCATGCTGCAGGGGCCTGGAGGGAGGCTATAGACCTACTTATTAAGTATGAAGTAGACATTGCAGTTATTCATTGGTACACAGGTCCTGTAGAACTTCTTAAGGAACTAGAGAACGCAGGCTTCTATATAACTATAAATCCCGCGATTAAGGCTCAGGTAAAACTACGTAATGTAGTTAAGGAAGCCCCATTAAGTATTATACTAACAGAGAGTGACGGGCCTTACGTATATAGGGGCCTTAAGCTAACCCCTGATGAAATACCAATAGCGATTAATGAGATAGCTTCAATAAAGGAGTTAAGCGCTGAGGAAGTTACTAAGACTATACATGAGAATTACACTAAATTGCTTAGTAAGTTAGGAATTACGCATTAAGTTAAGAATATTGAACTAAAACCGCACTATCATTATATCATTACAACTGAAGGCCTCGTCTTTCAAGGCGGGATGAAGGTTTATAAGCCCTGCGCATCCTCTAGTATTCCCAGCGATGGCGTGGGCCTCGGGGCAACCCCCTAGCGATGCCCGATGGAAATGATGGGCACGCGAGGCTAAGCCCAGCCTCCGAGGCCATGGTAA
>JAGDWE010000074.1 GCA_023255965.1 Desulfurococcales archaeon
TCTATAAACATAGACAAAACCAGAGCTTGTAGACCTCACGCTCCATTATCAACAACGAAACAGCCCCTGAAAACCCTCGCTATTCAGTGCGATGGGAAGCCAAACGCTACTGAGAGCTCTCTAAATCGATTTTTAAGTCCTTCATTACAATGCCTCACCTTACCATTGACCATAAGCAATTCAACCACTTCAGGCCCGCCTCTCTTAATTAACGCTAGGTACTTATCCTTTGAGTAGTTAATGGACGTTAGCTCACTGTTAATTACTAATAGGTTGGCTTTACCTCCCTCCACTAAGTAATTATTAATTCCTATAATTCCTGAGTTCACGGCTGCTTTAAGAACCCACTTAGGGTTTAGCAACCCCATAGGTCTTAGTACATTGCTTAGTAACTCTAGATCTCTCCATAAATCGCACTTAATCCAGCATGCATTATCGCTGCCTATACCGACCTCTAATCCAAGCTCGTAAATAGCCCTTATGTTAGGCAGCCTACCAATGAACCAATAATTAGATCTAGGGCAGATTATGAGCGGTATGTTTAGCTCCTTAAGTAGCTCTAGTTCATCCCTACTTAAGAAAGTTCCATGAACTATGGCGTTAGGCCTTAAGTACCTGAGTAGGTATTCTAAATCACCTTCCTCGCGAGTCTCGCGCGTTTCAGATATGTGGACATGTACTTGGACCCCTAAATTAGCGATTAACATGCTTAACTCCTTTAAGGCGTCCTCACTATAGTATAGCGGGGAGGATATCGCTAGACCGTCTACGTACCTAACCATCTCCACGAACTCACTAACCGCGTTTGAGACGTTGACTGGCATACCTAGGACTAAGTGTGTCTCAGGCCTTGAGTTAAAGTCAAGTAATGCATTACTTAGCCCTCCCTCCCTAAACTCTGCTATAAATCCAACACCATGCATCCAACTATGTTTTAAGAACCTATTAATCGCATTCCTCAGCTCATTCGGCGTTGACTTACTAAGCACCCTATACTTAACCCCGTAGGGATCACCTACTAGGTCATCTAAATCCAATTCCCACCCGACCTCAGGCATTACATAGTCGAGTATATGTACATGTAGGTTAGCTAGTGGAGGCATAGCTACAGAGTTACCTAACTCAATTACATTCCTCCCAGACGCCTTACCCCTACCTATGTGTTGAATTATGCCATCAGATATCGAGATATTAACCCATCCATCAACGAACCCTAAATCACTTCCTATGATGCCAGAACTCACGTTAATCACTAATTCGTCAGACATCAACTGCCCCATACACTAAAGAACTCTAGCTCTATTAATTTAATGGGATCCCAGCTGAGGGCTTATGTAGGCCTGGATCTAGCTGCCAGTGTGGGTAGATGTAGTGGTTATGCATGCATAATATGCGATGGCAGGTGCGTATTACATGAAGTTAGATGCCTTCATAGCGATGATGAGATAGTTAGTAGTATATCAGCTTTAAAGAGTAAGTATGTCACTGTAGTATCCATAGACGCTCCCTTCAGCTTAGGCAACGGCATTAGATTGGTTGATAGGAAGATGATGTCCTTAGGGTTTAAGGTGCTGCCGCCTGGCTTTAACTCCATGAGGAAGTTGACGCTAAGGGCGATGGAGTTGGTTAGGAAGTTAAATGAGTTAGGGGTCAGCGTATATGAGACCCACCCAAGGAGCGCCTTAATAAGCAGTAAGTGTGCTTCAATTGATGACCTACTTCATAGGCTTTCGATAAATTACTCCATAGACCTAAGCAGCTTAAGTAAGGACTTAAAGGATGCGGTGATAGCTGCAGTAGTATCCTACTGCATCGATTTGGGTTGCTATCTAAAAGTAGATGAGGTAGATGGCATCATATGGTTACTTAGCACTGACATATGCATTAATTAGGAGCTCGTTACAGCCGAAGGCCTTGACCTCTAGGGCGGGGGTCAGCTAGGTTAATAGCTTTAAAGCTATTCCGCATTCTCTCAACCCCTTATATATTAGATCAGCTATACGTACTACATCGCCCGCTTTAACTCCTTCAATAACTACATACAGTTGCGGGTACGTTATCTCCCTAAACATCTGCGGCTGAATAGACATTCTCTGATCTGTGAATGGGGTAAGCTTGATCATTACCTCCCCGCTTGAACATAATAACATTAATTGGTGGCCCACGCACTCGCTACCTGAAGACATTAACGAGTCTCTAACCCTGCTAATACATAGTTGTTCCTCAGGTAGCCCCCTTATAACGACCTCATATACGACCTTAAACATGATCTATCAACTACATAGATGACTTAGACCCTTATTTGCTTTAAGGATTAATCGTGGTTAGAGGCCGCTACTTATTGTTGGAGGGAGTCAACGTTATCATAATCAACCCAACTACCGTTAAGATCATTCCTAAGCAACTTACCTGCGTCATATTCTCTAAAAGTATTAATGAAGCTGGTATGGATGCGCCAACAGGCTCAAGCACTATAGGAACCGAAGCTATGGAAGCATTAACGTATCTCAACATGTAATTAAGTAAGGTATGACCGCCCATCATGGGCCCTAACGCAAGGACTACCATCCAAGGTACATCACTTAAGTCGATAGCGATGACCGAGTTACATTCAATTAATGTAATTAAAAATAATGTAAGGGATGAAGTTGCGTAAGTAGGTATCACGTATGAGCCCAACTTACTTGCCCTCACCCTTACATACCTACCTGCGAGTATGTAAGCGGAGGCTAGGAACGCGCCTATCAGGGCTAGTAAGGCGCCGTAAACATCTACATCCCCATTATTATTAGAGGTTGCTGAGCAGCTGACCGTAGATGATCCTAGGATGGTAATTAGAATGCCTAAGATAGCTGATGGCTTAAGCGATTCCTTAAGGATTATTGATGATAGTAATGTAGTTATCAGTGGATGTATGCATACTAACGTGGTGCTTATATATACCTTAGTTAATTTTAAGCTCGAGATCCACGTATAGAAGTGGAGCGCCAGAAACACCGTTTGTCCCTACGCCTTCATTTCAACCATTTTACGTCCGTCCACGATCAAGTGTAGGGACTTCCGCCTCGCCCAGGGGGCTCTGGTACCCGTCGAGCCAGACGGCGCTGCTCCCATCGCCCCGCGGCTCTATGAACCGGAGCTTGTAGACCTCACGCTCCATTATCAACAACGAAACACCCTAGAAGCTATTGATGCAGCAATGACGTATTTACCTCCGCTCCCTAACTCACAAAACATGCTCCAGTCAAACACTAAGTAATATGTGACCGTGATTGAAAGAGCTATAAAGGTCCTCCAAAAAGCTATTACCGACGGCGATGCCTCAATAAATTTCGTAATCATCGACACTGATGATACGGAAATAACCATTACTACCGATATAGAGACCAACTTAATCGAACTCGGTCCAGTTGAGCCCCTAGCTAGGTAGGCCAATCCTCCCGCCAATCACCTATAATTATTTAATATGTGATTATGCATCCCTAATTCATTGACGTTGCGATGCTAATCTAACCAGGAGCTAATGCTAGATAGATTACTTAGGAAGTCCATTCCTCCATCCTATATGATGCCTCCCAGAACATTATCTCATATCTAAGGGCTAGCTCGAAATATGGCTGCAGATCCTCTGGGCTCCTCCCTGAGGCATCAATTATTCTCTTAACTAAATAAACTAGGTCCCTATATTGATCGCTTAAGTAAGTTGAAGCCCACGCCCTATAGACCTCAACCCTATTACTGGCTAATTTACCCTTATGCACCTCAGCTATGTCTAGGTAGGTCCAAAAGCACGTTATGATTGCAGTTAAGCCTATGTAGAAGTCCCCTTGATATGCTGTAGCTAATAAGTAGTTCATATAGGCAGTATTTACTGGATTAGGTCTTACCCTAACAACATCATCGATTGTTAGGTCAAGCATCGATAGCAACCTCCTATAGTTTTCCATTTCACCCGTCACAGTTCCGTAAGCTAATTCGAGCGTCAACTTAGTTAGCTCTAAGGTCGGTGCTTTGGCTGCTAGTATGCCTAACGTCTTAGCCATCATTACTAGGTAGTTATAGTCCTGCATTAAGTAGTATCTAAACTTATTAGGCGGTAAGACGCCGCTGTAGAGTTCTATGACAAATGGATGATTGATATCTCTATCCCATAAATCCTTTAGCCTGATCCTAAGTAAATCGCTTAAGTTAGTGCTCATATTGCAATCCCCACAGACTTACTAAATGAAGCATTTAAAGAATTGCGATTGAAGACCTCGCCCCTTGCGGCGGGGATGGAGTTTTATGAGGTCAACCTCTCCTCCTCGTTTTAGTAATGAGTTTGATGTTAGTGGACCTCAGGGTCGCTCTCAAGTAAATGCTATGTAAGCACGTACAACCATACCATAGCCTAACCCATGATCCCGAGCCCTTAAGGGTAGGGGGTAACGCGCCTAAGACCAGACCCACGGCTAGAGCTTAAATGAGGGGGGTGTAGTCCTAAACCTCCTACCCTTAGAGGGGAATCCCGCCCTTTAATGGCGGAATGAGGCTGGCTAAGGAATTCTAAACATACTTCCTCCGTAAGTTTATCCCCTCAAATACGAGGACCACTGAGGCAATTAATGAAGCAACGATCGCCACCAGTCTATCAGGGTTTAAACCTGAGGCGATACTTAACGATAATTCAGCTATCAGTAGTCCCACAAAGAAGGATGAGTAAATTATCAGCCTAGGTATTAACTTCCTATAGATCACTACGAATCCCTCAGGACTCAGCAACCTATTGATCACATATCCTTCACCGGACTTACGTATTAGGCCTAGTTCCTCAAGCCTCCTTAAACTATAGTGGACTGTGCTCACAGGTAGGTTTAAGTCCCTAGCTAACTCCCTAACACCTACTGATTTGTTCGACTCAAGGATGTGTACGTATATCCTTAGGGCATTCCTACTTAATTCCTCAACGCCCACTAAAACACCTAATTTCACTAGATTACGATTTGCCTTAAGAAGTTAATGAAGTTCAAGTGTTTGAACAATCGCTGTACTAAGCTTAGAGTAATATAGTGGTTTAAGCACTTAAGTATTGTAGGTGATATACATGAGGCGTGAGTTACTTATAGCGTTAGTTGTAATTATGTTATTAACCGGCGCCTCAGTGCCTATGTTAATGGAGCTTATGTTTAGGAGTTCGGGTGAGAGCTTGACTCAGCCATCAAGTTACAGTACTGTAGGTGCTGAAGTTTTCGTAAGTAATTATTCCTGGCCGACCGCTCTACCAGGTGGCGACTTAATTACATTTAAAAGCTATAGGACATTAGTTAACTACCTAAGTAATATAAGTAAGTTAAATCAATTACTTAATGTATTAGGGGGCGTTAGGGTTATAACCCCATTATTCGCTACAATTCCAACGATGACCCCAATGCCATCGCCTGCACCAACCACGGTTACATCATTAGTAACTCAATATGAGCTAACTAAGGCTCCGGTAGTTAGGGTTCCGGGAACAAACGTCCAGGTAATAGGTATTGATGAGCCAGATATAGTTAAGTGCAACGGTAGGTTGATAGTCGTTGCTTCAGGCAGTAGGGTATTCGTAGTTGGGGTCCCTGAGAAGTCCGTGCTTAATGTGCTTACGTTCAATGAACCGATTAACGGATTATTCCTAGTTAATAATTCGCTAGTGGTGATTACGACATCCTCCCCTCAGTATCAACCCATTAGGGTAATGCCTGACCCGCAGTGCGTTGAATGCGTCTTCGTAATTCCACCAGGGACTTCAAACACTACTGTGCACATCTACGATGTATCTAATCCTAAGAAGCCTGTGGTTAAGGGTGTTGTATCACTTACTGGATCAATAGTTAGTTCGAGGCTTAATGGCGACCACCTGTACTTAATCACATCACTGCCAACCGAGGGACCTTCAATACCTATAGTTAATGGCGTAGCAATACCCCCCGAATCGATAGTTGCCGTAGACGCTAATCCAACTACGTATACATCTATATTAGCTTTAAACATAGGGAGCCTAAATTACTCGGTACATACGTTCATGACCGGATATAATAGTTGGCTATATATGTCGCCAGTAAATCTGTATTTAGTCGCATCGCAGAGACCTACATTACTTAATGCTTATATAACGGTAATTAAATCCATAGCCAAGTATTTACCTACGGACTTAGGGAGCGAGATCGGTAAGTACTTGAGTTCTGGCGATGTAAGTAAGTCCTTAGAGTTAATTGCAGACTCCTTAAACAGCTTAAGCCTAGATAGAGTTAACGAGTTATTTAGTAAGGTATCTAGCGAGTTGAGTAACGCTGTATTCACGGAGTCGAGCAAGTTCTACGTATTCGGGGTTGAAGGAGTTAAAGTAAGTTTTAGGGGATTATTCGAGGTTAACGGCACTGTGTTAGATCAATTCTCAATGGAGGAATTGGGAGAATACTTCATAGTAGCCACTACATCAACTAACTGGAGCATAAAGGTATACTACGAAGTACCTACGATAACTATAATGCCTACACCTAAGGAAGAGGTCGTTAAGGTCATCGAATGCAGGGATAACGAATGTATCGAGAAATCGATAACCATTACTCCAACTACTACGGCAACTCCAGTTAAGCCTAGGTTCCACGTAGGTGTGGTCCCTTTAGGCGTAAGCGAGAATAACGTTTTCACCATCAAATTAAGTGATTTAAGAATCGCTGGATCATTAACGGGCTTAGCTGAAGGTGAAAGAATTTATGCGGCTAGGTTGATAAGGAATACTCTGTACTTGGTCACGTTCAGGCAGGTGGATCCGTTATTCGCTATAGATTTATCAAACCCGGCAAATCCTAAAGTATTGGGGTACCTTAAAACACCTGGATTTAGTGAGTACCTACATCCATTACCTGATTACATGTTATTAGGCATAGGCATTGAGGAGGGGATGCTTAAGGTATCATTGTTCAATATATCCGATCCGACTAAAATGAGTGAGACATCTAAGGTTAAGTTAGCCGCAACAAGTCCAGCCCTTCAAGACCATCATGCAGTAGCTCTAGACTTAGATAGCAAGCTAGTGTTCATACCGGTTAAGGCTAAGTCTGGCTCAGGAGTCATAGTGCTTAGCTTTAAAGATGGATCCTTAAGCCTGAGGAAGTTCCTAGAACACTTAAACGCGTTAAGGACTACATACGTTGATGATGAGCTATACACGATATCCACCAGCTCTATAAAGGTCTTCAACATCAGCGACTTAAGTCAGTTAAGCGAGATCCAACTGAGCTGACCTCCTAGTCCTGAAGGGATCCTGCCCTTCATCTATTTTTGGGTTTACATCCTTCATCTGAGGAGCAGTCGATCCAGGGCCACCGACCCTGCATAAATTCCTTCAGTGAATAAAGGCAGCCAACATCAAATCATAATATTATCAGCGCTCATCATCAAGCACATTGGAGGATCGACCTCCTCCACGCCCTAAAGGATGGGGCTTTCAGTTGTAACGTGTTTTAAATCAAGTAGGCAACCTTATTAATCTCTTATAGTTAATATTAAGCGGGGATCATGGCGAGGGCTTTAATACTGTTGATAGCGGCTTTAGCACTTACGTTAACTCCCTATGCGGTTACAGCTCAGCAAGCCCAGAACGTGGACTTACCTAGCTTGATTAATGAGGCGCTTAAGAATCCTAGGACGTTAATAGCGATGAGTATACAGTTCCTGATGGGTTTAGGCCTCGGTTACTTCTCAGTTAAGGCGCTTAAGTATATAGTAGCATTAATCCTCATCCTAGTTCTTGGGATGGTGCTCTCAATATGGTCGATAGGCTCATCACCTGAGTCATTCCTTGGATCCATATACGAGTTAATTAGGCAGTTCCAGCCGCAGTTAATCGCATTACTTCAGCTACTCGGTATAATGACGATGGGCCCCGTATCGCTTGGATTTATTTTAGGGATCATCATAGCGCTAGTTAGGAAGTAATTAAGTACCGCATACGCACTCAACGTAATTATTTTTACCCTCTACTACCTTGACGCTGATCCTGAAGTTCTTGCCCACAGACTTAAACACAGCTACCAACTCATCACATATACTACTAGAAATGGCTTCAGCGGTTGCTTGAGGGTATTCTACGAGCGCTAGCTTAACCCTGAAGGGCCCTTGGATGTTAATTAAATCTAAGTCATTCTTAGGTATTATTAGCGAGTACCTATACTTATCGATAACCCCTTCAACTACCTCCCTCAACTTAGTGAAGTCGATTACCATGTAATCGCTGCCCAAATCACCATCAACGCATACTGAGACAGTAAATGTGTGGCCATGTAGTTGAGGGACCCCATTAACTGGGGTATAATGCGCTGCCTCAAAGGACATCTCATCAATGCACGCCCTCATTACGTACACCACCTAAGGATTCGCAGTTATTAACTTAAGTTTTAAGTAGGGTACGGTGATAAATACGTCGTTAAAGCCTGATGAGGTATTAGAGGAACTTAGGAGGTTAAGGCTTAGTGATCCTAGCTACTTAGATGGAGAGGTGCTAGGGTCTATGAGCACCGAGGCCCCTCAATACTTGGTTAAGGCTTACGAATTGTTCATTAACACCAACTTAAATGACCCTAAGTTATTTAAAAATACCTATATGCTGGAGAGGGAATGCATTAGCTGGCTCTCAAATCTATTCCATGGAAGTGGGTATGGCTTCCTAACCTACGGCGGCTCAGAGTCAAATATCACAGCACTCTACATACTACGTGAGTATACTGGCGGCGAAGTAGTAGTGGCTCCAGCCTCAGCACATGTAAGCATTAGGAAGGCGTGTAAGCTACTTAAGTTAAGGCTAGTAGAGTCGCCGCTTAATGATAGATTTACCCCAGACATCAACGCATTATGTGACTTAATCGCCAAGCATGAGGCTAAGCTAGCTTGCGTCGTAATGACTGCTGGTACCACGGATCTAGGCATTGTCGAGCCTGTCGATAGATTGATTTCCTCATGTTGTGATTTTAGGTACTTAGTGCACGTAGATGCTGCCTACGGGGGCTTAATTGCCCCCTTCATCAACGACTTAAGCCCCAATATGCCGGTATTTGACTTTAGATTAAGTAATGTCTGCTCAATAACTGTCGACCTACATAAGGTAGTAGCTCCAATACCATGTAGCGCCTTATTACTACGTAGCAAGGACCTAGAGGAATTAGCTTACTTTAACGCCCCCTACATGCCTCTAGGGTTTCAGAGGACCTTATTAGGCACTAGATGCGGGGGGATCGCCGCAGCTGCATGGGCAGCTATTAAGGTGTTGGGGATTAATGGATTTAAGGAGTTAGCTATGGATTTGGTTAGGAGGGCTAGATACTTAAGCAGTAAGTTACGCGCATTGGGTGTTGAGGTCATTAAAGACCCTGAGTTACCTATAGTTACGTTTAAGGTCCCTAATAGGGAGTTGGTCCTCAATAGGCTATGGGATCTAAGGAAGTACGTCTACCCCACATCAATACCTAGTACTATAAGGGTCGTAGTAGGTCCTCACGTAACTTACAGAGTCATTGATGATTTCATTGAGGTCTTAGCTAATGTATTAAGGGAATTAGGAGTGTGAGGGGCGTTAACATCATTAACGCTATTGAGGTAGCTACGTATTTATAGGTTGCTTGGCCCAGCACCTCGAGGGCTTTAACCATATCCCACACCTTACTACCAACTAATTTAACGTTGGTTAGTATTACATCAGCTGTTAGCATCTTAGCCTTAGACATATTTTGAAGGGCGTTATTCACAGCCCACTTAACTGCATCGATCAAGCTATTGCAGTATGAAATTATGTCGTACGGTGATTCCTTAAGGGACGCAGCACAGCTGTGGTCATCAGGTGTTACTATTTCAACGTGGTTAATACCCAAGCTCATCACTTCCGATGCTAGCCTGCCTCTAAATACGCCGTCCATGTTATTGCCGTATATGTATACTAATGCATGTTTAACTCCATTAAAGCTCATGACTAAGGCCTTAACCTTATTGTAGCATAGCCCCCTACATACTCCCTCCACATAGCTCTCCCCATGCCCTACAGCGAAGTCTGTTACCTCAATGCACTTAAGGTTGCTGAAGACCTTACTAAGCAGTTCTCTAAAGATGCTTAAGTCGTATTGACGTGGCCCCTTAAAGCTATGCGTATCCACGACGGCGTTTACGTAAGTTCCTTTAAAGCCATCGATTATCCCCCAAACCTCGTATGGTAGGTCATCAGCCCCTTGGCTAGTATTACTTAGGAATGCGATCAATCCCGTGGGAAATGGAATTACGTAGGCTGTCCAGCCATTACTTACAACAGTATATGGCATGCACGGATTGAACTCAACTAACCCCCTTAACAGGTAGTCAACATTAGAGTTTAGGTACCTAGCTATATCCTCACTATACGTTGATGAGGCTAAATTCCTTTCGTGTGATCCAGGGGTATGGAATACGTACACGTAGTATCTGCTCCCTAATAACTCTTCGAGGTGATATATGAACCTAGAGCTACCTACGTTTCTAAACGGACCGTAATGAAGTGTAGGGAACACTAGTAGTACGTCTTCATCCCAGTCCCTCCTAATAAGCACTAACCTAATTAGTACCTCACTACCTTCAGAGTACTGCATGAACTCTGATTCAAGTACCTCAGCATCCCTACTAAACCAGCTGGCTAAGAACGACTTAAGCAGCCTTATGGGCTTAATGCCGAGTAATGACCTACCCTTAAACTCTATTAATGTTAGAGTGAGTATTGAGGCAGCGGCTGACGTTACTTGGATCGCAAGTGCCTTAATTAGGTAGCTCATTAAATGATCATTAAATGCGTTATTAATTATCAAGTAGGTAATTAACTGCGGGACTACTGACGCAGTAATTGATCGAATCGCGTTTATGAAGGCTGGTAGCACAAGAAGTGATAGCCCTGTTGAGGCAAGTATGCCCAGGCCCTTAAGACCTAGTAACCTATGGAAAACGACCTCAGGTATGGAGAAGAGGATAATTAATATGGTAGTTAGCCCTAACACCCTCTTAAGGTTTAACGTCTTAGACCTAGTTAGAACAACGTTAAGTGTTAGGAGTAACGTAAATGCCTTTAAATAGCTAGCTAAGGCGTCTATGTAATCTCTGGCACTGGATGAGGGCAATACGTCGGCTACCGCGATAACCGACGTTACTGTGAGGTAGATAATACCTAATACGTATGCCTTAGGCAGTAGGAACAACCTAGTGTAGTACCTCCTAACTACGTCCTCGCTATCCATTTTCAGTATCTAACGTAATGTTATGCGGAGATTAATAAGTTATGCGCTTAAATGACCTCAGGACCTTCCTATAGATTCCCTCAACCTCATTAAAAGTGTACCAAGGGATTGAAGCCCTTAACTTGAGCGTTGCTGCTGTAGATGCCTTGGCTATCGATTCAATGAGGTCGTAATTTAATATGAGGTAGTTATATGTGAAAACCGCCGTAAATACGTGGTTGCCCATGCCCATTACTTTGGGCCCCCTCAATTATTTAGTTATTTGACTTCTTCAGGCATGGGCTTCCCCCTCGACGCCCGCTCACTTGTCGCGAGGTCATCGGGAGCCACATCGGCGGGCACCACCGAGCCCGTCTTGTGGAGACTAGGTATGGTCTCCTACCTCTGATGGCTACTTTGCCGTCATTGAGGCCTCTAGTAACTCTAGCAGCTAAACTAGCTTAAAAATCTTTACCTATGAGACAGTCCCCAGGACCTAAAGAAGTGCCGGTAATCCAGTTAGGAGGCCTTAAAACGCCTCCGAAGCCATCATACGTTGAGAAGTAGATCTCACCAGAGGGGTTCAGGTTTCATCGGGCTTGATATCGTTTGATATTAAGCCTGGCTTCATTACCCTCAGAGCCCCCTTCATCGGGCCAATATCGTTGGGCCCCGCCCGGGGCAACCAAGCCCGCAGCTCCTCCGTCGGAGCCTCAGGATCATCGCTGTGGGGAAACCCCCGCATCTTGGATCTCTTTTCCCTTCCTTCTAGGTATTTCTTCCTTATGTTTATTGTCGCTACTTTCTGCCTATCCATCTCAAGTCCGCACCTCGAGCACTTGAATACGCACCCCTCTTGGGTCTTCACAACATACCCGCATCTGGGGCAGGTACGAGAGGTATTCTTAGGATCCACAAAAGCTACTAGGGCTACCTCTGATATTCTTCTATGTATGCTCCTCTAGGGTGTTCTGGAATTTCCCTTCCTAGCCTTCTTAATCTTCTTCCTGCTAACCATATCCTCTTTATCTAGATCCTCGAAGACGTGGATAGAATTTGGAGGCAGTATTTTCAAGCCCGCTGAGAGCTTATTTATAAAATCCCTAACCCTATTCCTCTCCCTAGCCTCGTACTTCTCATATAGACTCCTTATTGTAACTGAAAGCCTCGTCATTTATGGCGGGATGGGCGTTTATGAGCTTTTCATAAATTTGTTTTCGAGGTGGTTGTATAGCGGGCTGTGAGGGAGCGCTAACCGTAACGATTGGCATGATGGTTGGCCCCGAGCCCGCCGTTCATAGTCTCCTAAAGAGATACAGAAGCGCTTTGAACTTCGGAGTGTCCCATCTGCAACTCAAAGCTTGTTGAAAACGGCTATAGAAGACTGAAGCGCCTTAGATGTGGTTTCGAAGCTGATAGGGACTTGATTGGAGCATCGAACATTAGGGGAAAGGCAATTAAACTAATCCAGATGGGGGATCTCTGACCACCCTGACTGCCCAGCAGATGACAGATGTAGCCACGAATAGATGCTGGGAGCCTGTGAACCGCCCTAGGG
>JAGDWE010000056.1 GCA_023255965.1 Desulfurococcales archaeon
TAGGCGATGGGAGCGCTGCTCCGAGCCTAGGCGGATCTCCTCTAGATGGGAGCCCCGTGCCGTTGGGCTCGACGGCCCCGCCCATGAGCCCACATGGGTACCCAGAGCCCTGTGGGCGAGGTGGAAGTCCCTAGATGCGACCAAGAATCTATATAAAATGATTGGAATGAACATCTAGGGACAAACGGCAGCAAATTTATGCTATCAGTCTTTTAGCGCCAGCTATGATTATATCCATACGATTAAGTTGACCCGTAGACTTTATACATTAATGATACCTTATTATGTAGGGGCTGATATGCTATAATTGCTGCCAGGATTATAATAAGTACGTTTACATGGCCGTCTACGGATATTATAGGTAATGAGATGGGGCTATTGAAGTAGGATGCTACGTTATAGTTACTTACCAGGTACGCCAATAAAGTATTTGCCATAGTTATAGCTACGAATATCGCAATCCATAGAATGAACATGTTGATTAAGAATAAATTCCTTATCCTTCTTTTTAAGTACTCATACCTACTCATAATAAGTCTGACCCTCTTTTCCTTAGGGCTCGTTTTCGCTGCCTTGCTACTCAATTCATTAATTTCACGGATTACCGAGTCGATATCTGATCTAACAACTATGAACCTAGTAATTAATGAAAATGGTATTAGGGCTAAGATTAATGTCAATACATATATTAGTAAAATCATTGTCGATCAGCCCAAAGCCGTTATTAGATTAACTATTTCCTGCGCCGCCTCCCCCGGAGCCCCCTCCCTATTATATACTATGCGTACTACCGCGCCAACCAATACAGCACTAGCTATAGCATACATTCTATTCATCATAAGAAGCTCGTTCAACAGCCTAGGATCATTGTAATCAGCTCTATACCTGTTTTTATCTCTACCCTGCCTGGACATTATCTCCTCAACACTCGACTCTATGATCACTATGGCTTTAGGCTGTATACGCTTAACAACATATTCAGGCAATCCTGACCAAAACCCGTTGCCCGTTTTAATCACTGCATGCGTATCAATAATAACCACATTATTACCTACGTCTTGCATGAGATCTATTTCTTTTCTAATCTCCTCTGCAGCCATCAACTGAGCGTTTATCTGGACCTCCATCGATTGATGCCTAATTTCATCCCTAGATTTAACAATCCCTTTAGCATGTAGTACGTTAAACATGTAATCGCCGAAGTTAATCACCTTGACGTTAAATCCTTCAGACGTCAATTCCTTAACCACCAGATTAAGGACCGTAGTTTTACCGACCCCAGGAACTCCAACCACGGCGACTACCGTCTTACCCAAGTTAAAAACCACCGAATCAAATCCACTTACTCACCAATTAATCTTTTAAGTAGCGGGTAAGCCTCTAGGGCCCTCTCATAGGCTATCATAGTATAGTACTGCTGTAGGATCCCAACAGTAAGTAATATCCCAGTGCCTGTGCCGTAAGCGCTGAAGATGTCCGCAACAAGAGCTATTAACGCGACGATTAATGAGCTAAGCACCGTTAAGGGATAAATATACTTAGCTAATAACGACTCCAACACCTTAGGATTCCTTCTAATCCCCGGTATTTCAAGGCCTGAATTAATTAAGTTCTCAGCCTGGGCCGCAGGATTCAACCCAGCTATCTCTACCCACATATAACCGAAGAGAACTGCAAGAACCAACAGAAGCACAGCATATGCTGTAACCCTCAGCGGATTTACATATATCTCAATAAGCGAGGATGGAGGTGCTAAATACGTCACAGCCGCTGATAATGCATTTGCTAACCAAGGAACAGAATCAGCTAGGTACGTAGAGGCTATGTTGTAGAAAAGTATTAGGTCTGAGAAAAGAATGCCTACAAGCAGTATTGGGATGTTAGTAACGTAGAGGAACTGAAGAGGCACACGGGCCCTAATCCCTGGGGCCCTCTGAGTAGTAACTGGTATATGAACCTTAATACCTTGAAGATAAATCAACACAAACATTAGAAGCAGGACAGAAATTAACCCTGTAAGTGAGGGGACTGCCCTATTAACGCCAGCCACGTATCCGTAGAAAAGCCTTTCACTGCTTAAACTACCCCCCATTACAGTTTGAATCAGGTAAGGTATTATTCCATGGTATTCGTCAGTCCCTGGGATTTTTACGGGGGCAAATATATCCCAAACAATGCTCCTGGCAACACCAGCTAGTATAAATAGGCTGACGCCGCTACCAATACCCCAACCCTTCTGAATAGTTTCATCGATCATTAAAAGGAATATCGCTCCTAACATGAACTGAGCAAAGATAATTAACGTCACATAAGATTCCAATCTATAGTACATGGCATAACCCAAGCCCTCAACTATCGCAATGATTATAGCTAATCCCTTCTGAGACTGGGTAAATAACCTACGGCCCTCAGGATCCCTTAAATCTATATTAAGTATTTTAGCACCTACAAGTATCTGGAGTATCAACCCAGCAGTAACTATAGGACCTATGCCTAACTGAGCGAGCGTTCCCTGCTGCGATGCGAAAACTATGCTAATTAGTGTAGGTAATTGAACGCCCGTAACTCCATACTTAGCTAGTGGGTAGACTAACGTGCTCGCCATAGCATAGTATATTACTAGTGATGCGAGAGTGAATAATAATCTAAACTTCAGGTCAGGCCTCCTAGCCGGCTTAGGAGTTGATGGAAAGTAATCACCAATTACAGCAAAAAATTTTAACACATTAACCAATTCCAGTCCCTTGACCCGTTATCACGACTTCGCCGCCTACTTCCCTAATTTTACCCTCGGCGCTCTCAGAGATGCTATCAACATACACTTTAACTCTATAGTTCACGCTGCCTTCACCCAACAACTTATTGATCCCCAATGACCTCAGATCCACGACTATCTTATCACCATCGTATGAGGCTCTACCACTCCTCACCAACTTCTCTACCAAATCATTAAGTTGATTTAAGTTGATCACATTATGCTTAACTACGGATCTACGAGGAGGTGTGAAGCCATGTTTTCCATACCAATCAGGCGCGTATTTGATGGTCCACGACCATTTATGCTTATGCATGCCTACAGCCCCCCTACCCCCCCTACTACCGCTTTTCCGGTGCTGACCTACGTTACCGTAGCCATGAGTCCTATAACCTCTATACTTCCTCGACTTCTTACCTCTCCTAATAACCATCCTATATCATCCTCATAACTAAGTTGTTTATCTCACTCCCTCTATAACCTAGTTCACCACCAGACTTAAAGGGTTTCCTAATGCTTCGCTTAAATCCCCCCTTGGGTGGATGCAGCCTAAATATAGGTTTAATGCCATCAACCTTATGCCATAATATCTTACAATTAATTAAGCTGTCTACCAATTCATCAATGCTATCAACCTTGAATAACTTCTTAATATCGTCAGGTGATATCCTTCTATTACCAACTAACCTCCCTCTACGTAAAATTAATTCCTTCAATACCTCTCTATCTACCTCGCCCCAAGTAACCCAATCCTTAATAACATCTAGCATCCCCCTTAAGCTATCAGTATCTGGGTAGATAACAGCGTGATACTTCTTATGAAGTCTTAAGAGCTTTAATGTACTCCTCACCTCTGGCGGCGTATCTGGATCTCCCCTGAGCCTAATTATCAGCAACAAAGCCATATCTTACTGACCCCTAGCCCAATCGTAAATAGTTACAAATTTATAGGTATTCTTAAGGGCTTCATATGTAGCTAGAGCAAAGTTTAAGGTAGTCCTCGTCTCCCCCTTAGACCAAGTCCAGGCATCATTTATGCCTGCATACCTAAGGATCACCTTCGCTACCTCACCAGCAACTAATCCGGTACCTTTAGGAGCTGGCATTAGCCTAATGACCACACTTCCCGATTTGCCTACCACAGTAAAGGGCAGGCTATGAGGATCTCTGCATGAGCACTCCCAGCTACCGCAGCCCCTTCTAATTGGCGTTATGTTTAATTTTGCATCGATTAATGCCTTTTCAATAGCCTGCCTCAACTGTTTCGCCTTACCGAACCCTATGCCTACGTATCCACTAAAGTTCCCAGCAACAACTAAGGCCCTAAATCTCGTCAGTTCACCAGCATCCGTCTGTTTTTGAACTATGGACACGTCGATAATCTCATACTTAAGGTCAGGCAATAAATAATCAACTATCTCTGGCTCCTGTATAACCATGTTGTTATCAAATATGTCCTTGATGCTAACAATCCTTCCCTCCTTAACCATCCTACCTAACCTTGTTTTAGGAATCCATTCTTCGAGCGATTGTGACTGTGCGCTCATCTATGACCACCTAACTATAGTTACTTAAAATAAGCTTCTTAACCTCGTCGAAGTGCTTAGGTAACTCTCTAGGGTCTAGACCTCTAGCTAATACCCTTGAAAACATCCTCTTAAATAAATCCTCATTGCGGTTTAATAATTCCTCGGCATACTTAGCTATATGTTCACCACGAATCCTATCATCACCAGGCAAGACCTCTTCTGAAACAGGTACCTCTATACCGGCATCTATACATCCTTTAATTACCGCAAAGACCCTACCTCCCTTGGTAGGTCTATGAAGACCTATATCAGGCACCGCGTATTTAATACCTAATTTCTTAGCGCTAAGACATAGCAAGAGCCCCGTCAAATACGCTGCCGGGGTATTATTTGCATCTCCTTTCCATCCAATTTTAAATAAGGACTTACTGTGTAATCCAGCTAGTATTATATCACCCTTAGCCGCGAATTTAACGATTTGCGCTATAACGTATTCGTTGGTCAATCTAACTACCAACCTTACCTTGTTCCCTGATTTAATCATCTTATATCTTTTATAGTAATTAGTCTTCCCTTCCCTCCTACGCTTTCTAGGAACTTTATACCTAGGCCCCCTAGCCATTAGCAACTTACCTCACACTATTCCACTAATCCCTACATCCCTTAAATACCTCTTTAGATCCGATAAACTCTTAAATGCCCCACCCTTAGCTAGCCTATATGCTCTCCTATACACCTTAGCGTCTATTACCTCATGATCTCTTAACCATTTTAGGTACCTCCTCAACTTTCTAACAGTATTTATCCATAACCTTCTACTATCTATCCTTGCATCAGCTGCCCCCTTTCTTTTACCACTACCCCTCCTATGACCTGACTTCCTCTTCCTATGCCTTTCCCTCCACCTCCCCCTCGAATTCCCTTTCTTATACTCAACCCTTATAACGCCATCCTTAATTAACTTCTTAATGCCCTCCCTTGTTACATTACCTGAAACTTCGTCTATCCTATTAATATCTATTTTAATCCTAGACTCGCCGATCCCTAACACACTAGCTGCAAGCCTTTTCTGAAGCGATAGATTAGTCATTTAACTACACCAAGGAATTAGCTATTACAAAACCTAGTTCTCTAGCTTTATTAATTATCTCTAATCTCTTCCTCAGCCCTACATTACCGCCAACATATACTATGACCTCCTTAGGATTGTATTTAGCTAACTCGCTAGCATTATATACGACCACCGGCTTAACTCCCTTAGGATGCAGATACCTTATTTCGCTAGGTGTTCTATAACCAACCGTAACTACCGGAGGATGACCCTTAAGCTTAAGCCTCATCGGATTATCGTGGCCCTTAGGCTTCCTCCACTTTGGATCATTCCTGAACTTTATGAACTTCCACCAGACGTTACGTAGAAATAGCAGCTTCCTCTTCTTCTTAATCAACCTAGCTAGCTTTTTCTTATCCTTAACTAACATAGCGACCCACCTAGTGCATATCCTTTCTCATAAATATAGATACCATCTACGAAAATTCTTCTATCAAGGTCTGCAACTTTAGTTGCACGCTCTATGTTCGCAGCAGTTTGAGCTACCTCATTTATATCCGCACCCTCCACTATAACGTCATCACCTTTCACACACACCTTAACATTACCCAGAATCTTGGCTATCCTCGGCGATTTCTCGCCCATGAAGTTCTCTACAATGACCTTATCTCCGGAAACCTTGACCGTTGCAGGGAAATGAGCGTATACTATCTTAAGCTTGTATCTAAACCCTTTAGTAACACCATCTATCATATTCCTTACATGCCTGCCGATCGTATATGTTAAGGCCTTAAGCCTTCTATTAGCAAAGTATGAAAGCACAATTATCTTATTCCCCTCCCTAAGCAATTTTATGTTCTTAAAGGATCCGAAGTCCCTAACTATCTCCCCCTTAGGCCCTCTAACACGTATTTTTAATCCATCGATATGTACTTCAACGCCCTCTGGTATTACCACTTCATCCTTAACGATAACTTCCTTAACCACCGTGCACCACCTTAATACACATAGGCTAGTAGCACTCCGCCGATCCTCATATCTAGTGCTTCCCTATGCGAAATTACACCCCTAGAAGTACTTATGATGATGATCCCTATATCCCTAGACGGCAGATGCTTCCTCAGCCAGTAAGGCATAGATATTAGCTGATCATACGTGACTGAGTACCTGGGCTTTATTACGCCAACCTTATTAATCCTGCCTAGCAACTGCACTTTTATTTTACCCCACCTGCCATCATCTATGTACTCAAATTCCCCGATGTATCCATATTTCTGCATGACCCTTAAGACCATCGCTATTAACTTAGAAGCCGGCCATACGACAGCCTCCTTGTGCCTCCTCACCTCGCAGTTCATTATCGTTGATAACGCATTAGCTAATGGATCTATGACCACCATTTCCTACACCTCATGAGTATTTCCTGAAGCCTAAGGAATAAGCCACCTCCCTAAAGCATTGCCTACACAAGTATAAGCCATATTTTTGAATAACTGCATCCCTACTACCACATCTAATGCATACCTGAACCCCACGTCCGTATCTCCTATTTATTGACGGCCTAAACTTACCCATATTTAAACCACCTCAACACCAAGCACATGCTCAAAGAAAGCTACGGCCTCATCACGCGAGATCCTATGCCTTCGCGGTATGGAAGACCTCTTCCTACGTCTCCTCATAACCCTATACCCAGGCCTTTCAAGGGTCACCGCAACATCCATTCCGAAAATACCTAAGTCGGGGTCGTACTTAACCCCAGGGATAATAATATGCTCCTTAATGCCTATCGACACATTGCCGTAGTCGTCGAAACTGGATCTCCTAACTCTCCTGCCTACGGCATCAAGTACTAGATTGAGGAACTTTAATGCCCTCTCCCCACGTAGAGTTACTACTACAGCTATTGGTTCGCCCCTCCGTATGCCAAACTCCTTTATAGATTTCTTAGCCCTTCTATATGATGGTTTCTGACTCGTTAACATCTCAAGTATGGTAGCCGCCTTCTGCAATCTCTCGCCGCTCTCCCCGACACCTATGTTTACAGTAACCTTAGATATCCTAGGCCTTAACATCGGATTGCTCTCCCACCTCTTAACAAAGTATTCAATACCGGCTGAATCATCCCTAACCGACATTTAAAGCCACCTTAGGCAACGTTATCTCAGGAGATTCCCTCCCTATAACAAACACCTTATCCAGCGTTGTGTAGATAACTTCCTTATTAGTACACTCTATCTTAACTTGCCTTCTATATCTACGCATGCCTGGAGCTACATTAATTAACCGACCAACCTTACCTACGTTACGTCCATCAGTAACTATCACTAAAGATCCTTCCTCCAGAGGTATGTATTTAAGTACCTCCTGCCTAGGTATGGATAATTTAAGCGTACCCATAGTCGCATATGAATCCTCCACAGGCCTTGATGGATCGCTAACCCTAATTAACACGTTTCTACCATCATGAAGGTTCAGCTGTATGTGACCGCCCTTAACTACAGTTTTATTCTCAATGCGACATAACTTGAACGATGCCTCATCCCTACTTATAGGGATTAGCGTAAGGTAGTCTACAGGAGCCGGAATTACTCTAAACACTTCGCCGGTATCCACCACCTCTACTACATCCATCAATCCCACTGGGTACCTATAATTGGTCCTAACAACGCAATCCACCTTAAAATGGCCCTCAGCAATCAATTTCCTCGCCTCCCGCCCTGTTTCCGCATACCTAAGGATGTCCCTTACTATTAATAGTAGTGGTATTGATTTCGAAGCCGGATGAGGTCCGCATGAAGGCCTAACCACCCACTTAAACTCTTTCCTTAGCACTGGCCAGAAATCCGGTGATGCAAGCCTCTTTAAATGCCTAGATCCACCCATCTTACCCATTATCCGTCACCCAGCCTTAGTCGCTACCCCCTTACGTCTCTTAATAATTTCCTCCCTTAATTTATCACTCATGTCAACCTTAGTTATTATAACCTTCGATGGATGTATCCCATAGTATACCGGGGTACCATCAGATCTCTTCATAGTAACTCCCTCAACATATATCCTAACCCTCTTTAAGTCGACTTTAACTACCTTACCTTCATGACCTGCCCAATCACCCCTTAATATTTTAACTACATCCCCTACCCTTATTGGCAACCTCTTAACACCATACCTACTCATTAGGTCATCCGCTAATCTAGCATTAAATAATTTACGTCTCTTATGGAGGGGTGCATTAATTAATTGAAGCCTTTGCTTACTTGGCTTTGACGACCCCATCGGAGCACCTACACTATTATTGTGGCTATGTTAGATATCGTGGGCCATCTTTCAGCGGCCTCCCTAGCTATAGGACCTCTAACCTCGCTACCCTTAGGAGTCCCTTCAGGGGTTACTATAACGCAGGCGTTATCCTCAAATGCTATCCAAGTACCATCTAACCTCCTATACGGCTTCCTCTGCCTAACTACAACTGCACGCATTACTTGACCAATTAACTCAATATTACCCTTCTTAACCGAGACAACTACTAGGTCGCCGACGGTTGCAACTGGTAATCTCCTTAACCTACTCCTATACCCCGGAATGCCGATAACCATCACCTCTCTAGCGCCACTATTATCAGCTACCTTCAACCTAGTACCTATCGTTATCCCCGCAGAATATCTCCTTCTACCGAAGGCTGCACCTAGTTTAGCCCTCTTGGCTCCCACTATTCTCACCTCTTCTTAAAACCCCTAGTACAACCATGGATACGGATTTAGCTATGGGCCTCGTTTCTCCAATAACCACGACATCGCCTTCCTTTAAATGAATGCATGGAGGCTTATGAGCGTGAATTCTTGATCTCCTCCTCTCATACCTCATGTACTTCCTAGAATAAACTAAATACTCTCGCTCAACTACTACAGTGTTCTTCATCTTAGCCTTAATCACCCTACCAGTGAGTACTAATCCCCTAACTTTTATGTTCCCATGCCAAGGACATGTAGGATCGTTACATACTTCTTGAGGAGGAGTTAATCCATCTATGTTAATCCCTATGTTCTTAGCTCTAGTACTACTTGACCCCATCAAATACCACCCCTATACCTTTTAATCCTATCCTCAGGTCTACCAATTATTAACTCCCCGCGAACCACTACATCCTCTTTTGGTAGTTTAAAAATAAATCTTCCACCTAGTTTAGATACCTTGATTTTTTTGATCCCGTCATCCACGATTAATACATTCATATACTCATCCACAACTTTGCCTCTACGACCAACCAAACTCCTATCAACATGATCCGCTATTATAACGTCAAGCCCTATGAGCTCGTGATATATTAAATTCTTACTATTACGCATCATTTCCTCCTTAACTCCTCCTCACGGTTAATTGTTAATATTCTGGCGATATTCTTCCTTACAACCTTAATTCTACCAACATTTGTTAACGTACCCATAGCGGCCTGGGCCCTTAATTTCATAAGTTCAAGCCTTAACTCGTTAAGTAGCTTCAAACGCTCCTCCATAGGCATCTTTCTTATCTCCTCAGCTGATATGCTCATAGCTTACCGCCCTATTGACCCTCGCTTCGAGCCTCCTGGATTCCTTGTTGAGCGGTTCCTACAGTCTCAGGCGCTCCTCTGATTACCTCAACTCTATCACTAGGCTCCTTAGGCAGAACTATGATTACTTCAATACCGTAGATGCCCGGCTTCTGGGGTAAATGAATTACTGCTCTATCAACTAAGTAGTTCACATGACCGCCAGTCTTATATATCTTACCCGCCCTTATCTTCTCATACTTAGCTCTCTCACTAACCAATTTACCACTAATAACTATTTCAACACCAAGGGCTCCAGCGCCAAGCACCCTTCGTAAAGCGACGAAGGCTGCCCTCCTGAAGTGGTAGCCTTTTTCTATTGCAAGAGCTAACCTAGTCGCTACGACTCTAGCATTAAGATCTGGATTCTCAACCTGGGTCACAGTAATTTGCGGATTTTCAATCTTAAAGTGCTTTTCAAATAACTCAGTAAGTTGCTTTATTGTTTGTCCTTTCTTACCAATTATTAACGCTGGTCTATCCGCATATATTATAACCCTTGTACCTAATGGGGTTTTAATTAAATCCGCCTTTGCGTAGCCCGCCCTCATAAACGTTCTCGCTAAGTACTCATCTACCTTAACCCTAAGCATATTTAATTGAATAAAGTACGATTTAATATCAACCAAACGCGATCACACCTCACTTACTACTACTTCCAGATGAGTGAGGGACTTAAACTTAGGTGTTGCCCTACCAAATGCCCTAGGCATCCACCTCTTTAAATACGGACCCCTATGGGCAGCTGCATGAGTGATCACTAACCTATCAATATTTAGGCCTTTATTTGATGCGTTATTCTCTACATTATCTAAAAGCTTTAACACGTACTTACATGCCTTAATTGGGTATCTACCTATTTGGGATCCCCACTTAGGAAATCTTTTAGCTAAACCTTTCTTATGGGCAATTGATAATTTATACCTAGTATACGGTATCGGGATCTTATAGTTAATGACGTCATTGAGCAGCTTCTTGGCTTCACCTAATCTCATACCTCTAATTATCTTAAATATCTCGTAAGCCTCCTTCCTAGATATATCTACATCCCACATCATAGCCTTAGCACTTCTCGATTCATCAACACTTACAGAGTAATGCCATACTGGCAGCCATCCACACCCCGTATTACTGCTAGACGTAGTATTTTTAAAGGTTAATAAATTCGTTTAGAGCCGAACTTAATGAACTCTATTAAGATGATGCGAGGGGGTCATTAATTTAAATTTAAAATTCATTAAACCACTATATATTCGCAGGTGAGGCCAGAAATGCCGCAGGGAATTCAACTTAGAAGGGTTGACGAACATACATGGGAAATCCCTAAGGAATCAATTAAGTGCATGAGGGTACCAGCTATAATATTTGCTGACGACTACCTACTTAAGAAGATGGAGGAGGATCTAACACTAAATCAAGCAGCAAACGTCGCATGCCTAAATGGCGTTATGAAGGCTGTCTACGTAATGCCTGACGGCCATCAAGGTTACGGCTTCCCTATAGGTGGGGTAGCCGCTATGAACTACGAGGATGGAGTGGTATCACCTGGGGGTGTAGGCTATGATATCAACTGCGGTGTTCG
Organism: Desulfurococcales archaeon; assembly: GCA_023255965.1. Taxonomy (GTDB): domain Archaea; phylum Thermoproteota; class Thermoprotei_A; order Sulfolobales; family NBVN01; genus JAGDWE01. Next base: position 11,509 of record JAGDWE010000056.1, read on the forward strand.
ACTACTTAGGACGAACTTAAGCTACAATGATATTAAGGATAAGGTTAGGGACTTAGTCGATGAGATCTTCAGGAATGTCCCGAGCGGTGTAGGCAGCACTGGGAAGGTGAGGCTAGATATATCGGAGCTAGATAAGGTTCTAGAGGAAGGCGTTGAATGGGCGATCAATAAAGGATTCGGATGGCATGAAGATTTAGAGCATATTGAGGAGAGAGGTAGGATGAAAGAGGCAGATGCAAGTAAGGTAAGTAGAGTTGCTAAAGAAAGAGGAGCGCCTCAATTAGGTACCTTAGGGGCTGGGAATCATTTCCTAGAGATTCAGGTAGTCGATAAAATATATGATCAAAGAGTTGCTAAGAAGCTGGGGATAGAATTTGAGGGACAAATAACCGTTATGGTTCATACCGGTTCAAGAGGTCTTGGCCATCAAGTAGCTAGCGACTATCTAATAACTATGGAAAGGGCAATGAGGAAGTATGGCATAAACCCACCAGATAGAGAGCTTGCGTCAGTTCCGATAAACTCTAAAGAGGGCATGGACTACTTCGCAGCCATGGCGGCTGCAGCAAACTATGCGTGGACCAATAGACAATTAATTACCCATTGGGTTAGGGAGAGCTTCGCTAAGGTGTTAAAGATGGATCCAAGCAGTTTAGGTCTTGAGACGATCTATGACGTTGCACACAATATAGCCAAGATAGAAGAACACGTTATAGATTCATCTAGGGTTAAGGTGGTTGTACACAGAAAGGGGGCCACTAGGGCGTTTCCACCAGGCCATCCAGATATACCTAAGGATCATAAGGAAGTAGGCCAAGTAGTGCTGATACCGGGTTCCATGGGCAGCGCGAGTTATGTAATGGTCGGGATCCCTGAAGGATCTAGAACATTTTATTCAGCTGCCCACGGGGCTGGAAGGTGGATGTCTAGAGAAGCAGCTATTAGGAGATATCGTCCAGCCGAAGTCATTGATGAATTAAGTAAGCAAGGTATATACTTAAGGGCCGCTACTAAGAGCGTGATCTCCGAGGAAGCTCCTGGCGCCTATAAAGATGTGGATAGAGTAGCATTAGTATCCCATAAGGTTAAGATAGCTTCATTAGTTGCTAGGTTAAGGCCCATCGGTGTCGCTAAAGGTTAATGTATAATGAGTCATAAAGTAATCGCCAGCGCCTTATTCATATATAACAACCTTATAATTAAGTCTAAGATATCGATTACTCCATCGGAGGTAAAGATATTCATCACTGATAAGGTAGTAGCACGAACCTCAATCCGTAGGTCAGAGCTATCTTTAAGGGAGTACAGCGTCATTACTAGGTTAAATGCCAATAATACAATATCAATTAAATTAAGTGGCATTACGAACATTAGGTATCATTGGTTGCATAAGGATGCTTACAGCAAGCTACTGAGCAACATCAATTTAAAGATTAACGGAAACTTGTACTATGTTTATTTAGAGACGTTAGATGGTTTATATAGGATTATAATGACTCAGCGCGACCTACGTAAACTACTAACATCACTTCATAGCAACAAATAAAGTGCTCTTAGTGGCTTTGAGTCCTGGCTCTCCATGCTCTACTTTCTTACATGTAGGAGCGAATTCCCCTAGGTAATGGCCTATCATCTCCGGCGTTATTTTTACTGGAACGAACTCCTTGCCATTATATACGGCTATAGTTAAGCCCACCATAACAGGTAATACAATCGCATCCCTCACATGAGTCTTTATTACCACATTCTTATTCTTACCCTCGCTAATCAACTTACGGGCCCACATTACCTTCTCTAAAAGCTTCATTCTCGGGGACTCAGGAATGCCCATCTGGGCCCTACGAGCCCTTACTTTAGAATTGGACTCCCTCAATAATGATCTCCTAGCCCTCGCAGGCAGTAACGATATTAGCTCGTCCATAGACATATTAAGCAATTCCTCTAAAGTTCTACCTCTATATCTAAACGACCTCCACTCGGGCGGTATCTCAGGCATTACGCTCACTTAAACTCACCTAAAGCATCCTACTCTACTAGCTTTATAAATTATAATCATTACTTCATTACTAGATTGAAATGTTTAGTGGATAGAGAACCTGTAACTTAGGTTATTTAGGTTATACCTGCATGATACATAAGTTGATTGATCACAGCCAGAGATGCATAAATAGCCTCAACGGTTCTAACACTACGTGTGCCTTGAAGGGGTATAGTATTGACCTTAAACCTAATGAAGTCCCTTATAAGGTCTAAATTAGGTCCTAGCAGTTCATCGAAATCAAGCCTAGGATTTCCGAAGAGTATCTTAACAGCTTTAACGAATTCTCTCTTTTGTACAATAGCATTAACAAGTTCACCAGCATTGCACCCGTACTTGGTAGTTACTATACATAATTCATCATCCCTACCTAAATACTTTGTAAGCGCTACTACACTGTCAATAACTGCCAGCTTAAATCCTGCATACCATGGCAATTCGTCATCTGTCACTATGATACCTCTTAATGGTCTAGCTTTAGTTATCCTGACGTAAACCCTAGAACCTTCGCTCAAGCTGTCCCTCAATGTTGTAGGCACCTCGGCAATCAAATCCTCACTTAAACCTATGTATATCTTTGCGTACTTACCTCTAATCCTAAGAATCACCCCTTCACGCACTACGCCTGACCGAATCTCCTCCCTAGTCTCCGGATGTGTAAATACATTTAATGGAGGTAAAATACCCGCATATCTGAGGATATCCATCCTACCTATAATCCTTCTCCTAAGGTACGGTGGTGTTAACATATAGTTAAATATATGCTTAACTATATCTATATCATGCGAGTAACATCCCTCATCCACATACACAGCAACCTCATCAACTCTAAACACGGCTAAAGCCCTAGCTAGATAGCCTAAGAGTACGGTTTTGTCATACAGTGTTTGCTCGGTAGATAGCAACGATATTGGAATAACTACACACAACTTTATCCTACGTTTTGGCGGGGGCCATACGAATAATGAACTCATTAAAGATGCGTACCCTTACTTACTTGTAGCCTTCTTACTACCCTTACCTGCCTCCTTACTCCCCCTCGACTCCTTAACCATGAATATCGTAGTTCTCTGTCTTCCACCCATCTCTTCACACCGTTAATTATTTAATATACGACCCTATATAAGTTTGGATGATGTCTTTGCCGAGTGCTGAGTGCTTGATGATAATAGTACCACTGATTTAGGGATTTCTAGTATGGTGTCCATAGTAAAGGATGAAGTTTGGTATTTTAATTCCTACATGCCATTCAAATGAAATATTTAAACGCGAATAGATGCGAGCATCCCTGCCCTCCAGGGCAAGAAGGGGGTCGGATCCATCAATACTTGATGAGAATATGTACAACTATAAAAGCTTATAAAAGTTAAATTGACTGTATTACGTAGCGTGGTGGGTAATGGCAAGAAGGAAGACTTCAGCGCCGCGTAGAGGTAGCCTGGCATTTAGGCCTAGAAAAAGAGCTTCAAGACTTTTACCTAGGGTAAAAAATTGGCCTGACATAGCCATTGGAGCACCTACGTTACTAGGCTTCATTGGATATAAGGCTGGTATGACTCACGCGGTAATAATTGACGATCGCCCAAATTCATTAACCAGTGGCAGGGAGGTGGTAGTTCCAGTTACGGTTATCGAGACTCCACCGATAATACCAATAGCTTTGAGGGCTTATACATCGAGCGAATGGGGCATTAGGAGCTTGACAGAGGCTTGGATAGAACCTCCTAAGGAACTAGAGCTTAGTAGGGTTATACCTACATTAAGAGTTAGTGACGTTGATAAAGGCTTGAAGCTAATCTACGACAGCATTGATATAGTTAGTAAGGTATCTCTAATAGTAGCATCACAACCTAAACTTACCGGGGGCTTAAGTAAGAAGAAACCTGATCTACTCGAGATAAAGTTAGGCGGTGGAAGCATCGAAGATCAATTAAAATACGCCCAATCCATACTTGGTAAGGAAGTAAGGGTTACGGAGGTATTTAGTGAGGGACAATACATTGACGTATTAGGCGTCACTAAAGGGAAAGGATTTCAGGGTGTTATAAAGAGATTTGGAGTCAAAGAGCTCCCTCGATGGCATAAACACAGAAAGGGTAGTAGGAAGGTTGGTTCCAGAGGTCCTACACTTGGTGCACTAAGCACGGTTCCTCAAGCAGGTCAATTAGGTTACCATAGAAGGACGATATATAACCTAAGAATCATTAAGATAGGTAATAACGGGTTTGAAATAACGCCTTCAGGTGGCTTTCCTCATTATGGTATTATTGGTTCGGACTACGTACTAGTTAAAGGTAGTGTGGTAGGTCCGGTAAAAAGACCCCTGGTATTGAGGTATCCTATTCGTCCTCCTAAATGGATCCCATCAGGGCCTCCTATCATTACATACATTAGCTTAGATAGTAAAATGTAGGTGGTAACACGATGAGCCTAAAAATAATCTTGCCACCGGATATGGTAGAAGTTAAGCAGGTCCCGGTTTATAATTTAGATGGAAGTATTGCTGGGAGTGTACAACTACCACTAATATTCAGCTACCCAGTTAGGAAGGACTTGATACGCAGGGCATTCATATCCGCATTTACTGGTAGACTTCAACCTAAAGGACGCGATCCATTAGCAGGTAAGAGGAGGACTGGAGAGAGTTGGGGAATAAATTACGGCCTCGCCAGGGTCCCTAGATTAGATAATGGCAGAGCGGTCATAGCTCCTATGACGAGGGGCGGTAGATTAGCTCATCCGCCTAGGGTAAATGAAAAAATACGCGAGTTAATTAATAAGAAGGAGAAAGCCTTAGCCATAATCTCAGCGCTTGCTGCCACTTCGAACCCAGCAATAGTCAGGATGAGGGGTCATATAGTTAATTATGAAGCGCTTCCGGTAATTATTACCGATGAATTCGAGGACCTAACCATAACTTCTGAGGCTAAGAAGGTGCTGAAGGCCCTTAAATTGTGGGATGATATAGTTAGGGCTGGTGAAAGCATAAGGATTAGGGCTGGGAAAGGTAAGATGAGGGGGAGGAAATATAAAGGATCTAAATCAGTGCTTGCAATCATCTCTAATAAGGATGCTAAAGTCATTAAGGCGCTACGGAATTTACCCGGGGTCGATGTAGTGAGCCCCGACATGCTCAACATAAAGCACCTAGCACCGGGAGGCGTACCTGGCAGGCTAACTATAATCACGTTAAAGGCCTTAGATATATTAGGCAAGAAGTATGAGGTGCTTACCTTTTGAGAGACCCTACTAAAGTGTTAATTAGGCCCTTAGTTACTGAGAAAGCATTAAATTACATCGAGAAATATAATACGTTGGTTTTCATCGTTGATATAAATTCCACTAAAAATGATATAAGGAACGCCGTAGAAAGGCTATTTAACGTTAAGGTTGATGAGGTCAGAACTACAATAACACCTAAGGGTGAAAAGAAGGCCTACATAAGATTAAGTAAAGAAGCTAAAGCCTCGGAGGTGGCAACTAAGCTAGGTGTGCTGTAAGGAGGTGAGGAGTATGGGCAAGAGAATATTAGCTCAAAGAATGGGCAGAGGGTCGCCAGTATTTCGTAGTCCATCGCATATTCATATAGCGCCTGCTAAATATCCACCAATAATGGATAAAACCTTAAGCGGGGTTGTAGCGGATCTTGTCCACGATCCCGGGAGATGGGTTCCATTAGCTCATATTAGGTTAGAAAATGGTTATGAGTACTACATACCGGCAGCTGAGGGAATGTATGTAGGTCAGGTGGTTTACATAGGTCCGGAGGCACCTATAGCTGTAGGTAATACATTACCCTTAAGTAGTATACCTGAAGGTACTAAGATATATAACATTGAATTAAGGCCTGGTGATGGGGGTAAGTTATCTAGACAGGCTGGTAGTTATGCGGTAATAGTGGGTAGGAGTGGTAGGTACACGATCGTGAGATTACCAAGCGGTAAGCTTAAGACGATATTAAGTAGCGCAAGAGCTACCATAGGTGTGCCAGCAGGGGGTGGTAGGATTGAAAAGCCATTACTGAAGGCTGGCGCTTCATACCATAAATGGAAAGTTAAGGCTAGGAAATGGCCTAGAGTTAGGGGTGTAGCAATGAACGCGGTATCACATCCACACGGCGGTGGTTCACATCAGAGCGTTTCAGCGCCATCTACAGTATCTAGAAATGCTCCTCCGGGACGTAAAGTCGGCCATATAGCAGCTAGGAGAACCGGTAGAAAGAAAGGAAGCAGGGTAAAGCAATAAACATTATAAGTCAGATTCTACAATACATCATTGGATCAGTTTTTGCACCCATCATCATGTCCTACAGTATGTATCAATTATCTTCTTAATAATTTTTGAAGTGCTTGCTACCTCGTCTTTGTATTTATTGGACAGCCTTAGAATCTTGACGTTTAAGTTCTTACTACTTACGTACCTCTTCAGCTCATCCTCATCTATAGGCTGATCAGGGCCTAACATTATTATATTTGGATTTACAACATCTACAGACTTAAATATATCTGATTCGTCGCCTAAGATAGCCCTGTACACATACCTAATCGAGCTAACCAACTCAAGCCTAGTTAACTCGTCATTGACTGGCTCCCTATTCTTAATCCTCCTAACTGTTGAGTCCCTAGCAACAACTGCGTACACTAATCCCAGTTTAGAGGCCTCTCTAAGATAATATATGTGCCCTGGGTGAATGATGTCGAAGGTTCCTCCAACCATAACTCTGAGGATCTCTGGCTTACTCCACTTAAAGTCCAAGAATCCAAGAATCCTTAAAGAATCTAATAATCCTTCAGCATATGCAATGCAGGAAAGTGATGTAAAATAATCACCTTTCGTAAAGTAGTACCTAGCATCATCGAGGTACATCCTACTTAACTTTACTAGCTCCTTAATCCTATCATCCCTTATTTCCTCCTGACGTATATCGTTTAATATCCTCTCAACACTCAGTATATACTTAAGTAATCTACTAACTATGCTTTCATCTACAGTATATGTCATTAATAACCACCAATGCCTCCTCTTCAATAAAGTGCAACTTAGGCGACGTTATGATTAATGTATGCGGGGGCTTGCCGAAGTCGTACTCCATCAGCTTTTGTAAGGATCCGGAACATATCTTCATGTCCTGCCCTCCTAATCTACTCATACCAACGGCTAAATTCTCCTTAGAGATTACCCCCTCACCTCGTAAGTTCTCTAATGTAAAGAGGGTATCTATAGCTTCACGTATAGACATAAAGAGCCCTCTTTCGACATCGATTTCAAGTAGGAGGAGCGTGTGTAGATTTCTTAACATATTCTCCTTCACAACATCATAGACGTACTCATAGACTATGCCATCTTTAGGGTAGGTAAGAGTAGCTATCTTCCCGAACTTATACACCATTAACCCAGATAAAGACATAGCTGCAGATACCACACTTACGCCAGGAACTATTTCAACGTTATACCCCCTCTTACGGGCCTCTATAACTAAGTTTATGTGAGTTGTAGCTATTAATGCATCGCCTGGAACTAATAAAGCTACATCGCCTTTCTTAAGTGCCTCAAATATCATCTTCGCATTTAACTCCTCGATGTCCCTTCTATATAACACTTTGCAATCCCTTCCTAGAACTGCCCCCAACGACCTCCAATCATCAAGTAATACGCTTGTATAACCGTCTATGAATACTTCCTTGACCTTCCGTATCATGTTTAATGATTTTAACGTTAGATAATCTGATGAAAAACCTATGCCTATGATATAAAGGGTATTTGAGTTCAATGCTCAACTAACACCTCATAACCTTCCACTACTAAGTCGATGTCGAGATTTAATAATTCTTTAAACCGATTAACTATATCCACCACCCTCTGTAGTTGATTGTTGGGTATGTTAAAAATCACCCTGACCCCATTCTTACTTAGCTCGAAATCTCCCTTGAACTCATTAATTATACGACCTACGTTATTAAATAACTCATTGACCGTTATGTCTGGCTTTATGTAAACTTCAAGAACCACCTTCTTTACAATTTCGTTTATGAAATCGTATTTGATATGCAATTCGATTTTAGTGATTAAACATGGTTCCCTAACGCATTTAACAGTTAATGCAAAGGTTATATCGTTGGATGCGTACAACTCTGCCTCGGTAAGCGCCTGCATAAGAAGGTCGTGAGGTATAAGTGTAGATAGTATTTCCCTAGGCCCAGCACCTATGTATGTTTCCTTCCTCATAGGATTCACATGGTTCACATTATGTACATTTTTAAGTTAGGTAAAATTTATTATGGAGTTGGGAAGCCTAGATGAATATAGATCCGGCCGAATGGGTAGAAAGAGTGAGCAAATTAGCTCTTATCAATCTAAGTGAGGAGGAAAAGAAGCTACTAATTAAGGACATGGCACGTATTATCGATTTCTTTAACATGATAAACGAATTAAAGGGATTAGATGATGTTGAACCGCTATTTATGATGCCTAGAGGTGAACCTGTACTACGTGATGATGAGGTAGGTGAGTGCCTAAGTATTAATGAAGTTCTAATGAATGTTAAGGAGAAGGAGGACAGATTTATAAAGGGTCCTAGGACTGCTTAGGTGACTTCCTATGAAGAAGTTGATTGAAAACAATATAACCTACTTAGTAGAGCAATTTTATTCTAACCCTTCGCTTATTGAAGAATATATACATGAGGTATATGAAGTCATAGGTAAGGTAGAGGATAGGGTTAAGTCGTACATAACCTTAAGACCTCTAGAGGATGTTTTAGATGAATTCCGTAAATTACGCGATAGAATCAAATACGGGTTTAAGGGGAGATTACTCGGTATAGCAGTAGCAGTGAAGGACTGCATAGTTACTAGGGGCATTAGAACTACGTGCGCCTCTAGGATGCTTCAAGATTTTATACCGCCCTATAATGCAACAGTAGTTGAAAGGATAATTAACGAGGGAGGCATAATAATAGGTAAGACTAACATGGATGAGTTTGCCATGGGATCAACAACAGAGAATAGCGCATTTTACGTAACTAGAAATCCGTGGGATTTAAGTAGAGTGGCTGGAGGGTCGTCTGGCGGGAGTGCTGCAGCAGTGTCTTCACGCGAAGCAAGCATAGCCCTAGGAAGCGATACAGGAGGGTCCATACGAACCCCGGCCTCTTACACTGGTACTGTGGGCATGAAGCCGACTTACGGCTTAGTGAGTAGGTATGGTTTAATAGCGTATGCTAATAGCTTGGAGCAGATAGGCCCCATAGCAAGGAACTTATCTGATCTAACATTAATGTTAAGCATAATCAGTGGCCATGACCCAAAGGATAGCACGTCCCTTAAGATCTATGATACTAATTATGATAGATATCTATCTAAGGCTCCGTTGAAGAATTATAAAATAGCTGTAATTAAGGAATGCATAGAGCAGGGAGTCGACAGGGCTGTCATGCAAGCGTTTAATAGAGCCATTAGTAGATTTGAGAGCGAAGGATTAGAAGTTACTGAGGTAAGCATGCCCTTAATTAAGTATGGACTACCTGCTTACTATATAATAGCCGATGCTGAAGCTAGCTCTAATTTAGCAAGATACGATGGCATTAGATATGGTTACCATGTAGGGGTGGGCGAGAGATCATACGACGACGTCTATTCTGAGGTGCGTAGCTATGGATTTGGGTTAGAAGTTAAGAGAAGGATATTATTAGGGACCTTCGTATTAAGTGCTGGATATTACGACCAATACTATCTAAAGGCATTGAAAGTTAGGAGATTACTACGCAACGAGTTTGTAAGAATATTTAATCGCTATGACTTTATAGCTATTCCAACGACTCCTACACCACCTCCTAAGGTTGGTGAGGCGATAGATGATCCGTTAAAACTTTACCTCATGGATATATATACCGTGCTTGCTAATTTAGTTGGAATTCCTGCGATCTCGATACCCGCTGATATAGTTGATGGACTACCCATCGGAATACAAATACTTGGACCGGAATTGAGTGAAGGTTACCTGATAAACATCGCATATATTTATGAGGAAATTTCAAAGTTGAGGGACTTAACGCCACCCCTGGTGGTTTAGAATGGTAAGTAACAACGTTGTTATAGGCTTAGAGATCCATACACAAATAACCTCATTAAAGACAAAACTCTTTTGTTCCTGTCCATCGGACTATAGGGGGAAACCTCCAAATACTAACGTATGCCCTACCTGCCTAGGACTTCCAGGTGCTTTACCTGTAGTTAATGTTAATGCCATTAAGGCCGCTATAATGGTCGCATTAGCACTAAGGTGTTCTATTAGCGATTTACTGGTATTCACCCGTAAGCACTACTTCTACCCAGACCTTCCTAAGAATTATCAAATATCACAGTACGACGGCATAGGTAGCATGCCGATAGCAAAGAACGGTTATGTGATTTTGAACATCGACGGCAATATTAAGAAGATTAGAATCCGTAGGATAAATATTGAGGAGGACCCGGGTAGGTTGATTTATCCGACAGGATCATTATTAACTAGCAAGTACACACTAATAGATTACAATAGATCCGGGATAGCATTACTCGAAATAGTCACAGAACCCGATATATCTACCCCTAAAGAGGCTAAGGTGTTTATAGATAAGATCAGATCAATACTTGAACACCTAGGCATCACTGATCCTAACTTAGAGGGTTCTATAAGAGTTGACGCCAATATATCATTAGCTGGGGGTTCTAGAGTAGAGGTAAAGAACATAAGTTCACCAAAGGATGTGGAAAGAGCGTTGGCCTACGAAATAATACGGCAAAGTAAAATGTTAGGAAGTGGTGAGGTAGTTAGGAGAGAGACCAGACACTGGGATAGCGTTAGGAAGGTAACAGTACCATTAAGAGCTAAAGAATTAGAGGAGGATTATAGGTATTTCCCTGACCCAGATCTACCACCTATTAAAATTACTAAGGAACTTATAATGGATATAGCTTCAAAACTACCTGAATTACCTGACCAACGTATAGAGAGGTTCGTAAGAAGTTACGGCATTAGCGAATACCTGGCCAACGTATTAGTCCTCGAAAAATCCTTAGCAGACTACTTCGAAGAATGTGTAGGTATATGCGGTAACCCGGAGCTAGTGGGTAACATAGTAGTTAACGATTTAAAAAGATGGATCGACGAGCTCAACTTAGAAGTTATTGAAGCTAAGAAGCTGCTGCCGGCGAACCAGCTATGTAAATTAATTCAGTTATTAATCAATAACTCGATAAACATAAAGATATTAAAGGAGGTGCTTCCTAAGGCATTAAGAAGCGGGAAGGACGTAATATCTATAATATACGAAGAAGGTTATATGGATATATCCGATGAGAAAATGCTCATGAAGATCGTTGAAGAAGTATTTAAAGAGAACCAGCAGGCAGTTAAAGATGCCTTAGATAACCCTAAAGCCATTAATTACTTAGTAGGACAGGTAATGAAGAAAACCAAGGGAAGAGCTAATCCAAGCATCACCAACAAGTTGATCACCATGAAGTTAGCTGAAATTAGAGGAACGCCTAAGAATGATCGATGAGTTAATTAATAGAGTAGTTAATAACGTCAAAGACCTCAATTTTATGCGTAGTTTATTGGACGAAGCCGCTGATATATTAAGTTACGAGTATGAGAGGAATAAGGGCCTTGTCGAAGTACCAGCAAATGGCAATTACTTAATAATTGGTGACCTCCACGGTGACCTAATATCACTTAAATACATATTAAGTAATGTAAGAGGCTTGGACGACAGTAGCCTAATATTCCTAGGCGATTACGTTGATAGAGGAAGATATCAACTTGAAACTCTGTCATCAATACTCTACATTAAATTAAAACACCCGGATAAAGTGTTTGTGTTAAGAGGCAATCACGAACCCCCTGATTTCCTGCCTGTTTACCCCCATGACTTCCCTAAAGAACTAGTAAGGACCTACGGATTTTTAGAGGGTAGAAGTATATACTCAAGGTTCACTCAATTATTTCAATTACTCCCTCACGCGTTAATAGTTGAACGCGTTGCGCTGGTGCTACACGGCGGCCCTCCAGTCCATAATATTGGTACAGCATCTAATAGATATGAGTACTTGCTAGGAGTAGATGATGAAGATAGGATTAAGATATTGGAAAGCGTATTATGGAATGATCCAATTGAGGGAGAACCCTACTTCCTTCCTTCATATCGTGGTGCTGGATATATGTTTGGTTACAAGATCACCGAAGCTGCATTGCAGAAAACCGGTGCCGTAGTTATAGTTAGGGGTCATGAACCGTGCGTAAATGGATTTAAATTCAACCATAACATGAAGGTGGTTACCATATTCAGTCGTTTAGGAGCGCCGTATAATAATAATGCCGCCTCATTTATGAAGCTTAACATAACTGATGGCGATATAACTACATCAGACTTTAATAAAGTAATTACTAAGATAGCTGGCAGCATTATAACGTTCACGTATAATGACCTAAAGAGCGTCCTCTAACATATCACACCCTCATCCTGCGATAAAGAGGACAGATAATTGCTATTAAAAACTTATTACATCTTAATCAGTAGTACTAAGAGGTGACGCCCATCGCAGGTTACGATTTAAGCGAGATGTTCTCAATCAGGTTTAGTAAGGAGGATTTGGAAGCATTAAAAAGCGTCTTAAGCGAGATGAAGAACGTTGTTGAAATCCAAACATTTATTGGAGATATATGTGCGTTCTGTAGCGATACAGTTAGGTTGATCGACCTACTCTCTTCCTTAAGCCCTAAGGTTGGTGATGAACCGCTATTAAAGCATAGGGTATATCACTATAGAAAAGATGGTGTAGAGGTCTTTAAGAAATACAACATAACCCGTATTCCATCAGTTGTCTTGCTAGAAGGTCAAATAAGATATATCGGAATGCCAGCAGGTGAGGAGCTTAGGGGATTTATTGAAACAATATTAAGATTAAGCAGCGGTAATAGCGGATTATCATCTAAAACTGTGAGCGAGCTAAGTAAAGTTAGCGGAAAAGTGCATATTGAGGTTATAGTAACACCTATGTGTCCCTATTGTCCATATGCTGCATTCATATCAAATATGTTCGCGTTCGAATCATTTAAGAACGGAAACAAGAATATTATATCGGACATTATAGAAGCTTATGAAAACCCCGACATAGCAGATAGATATGGTGTTATGAGCGTGCCGGCCATAGCTATAAATGGTGAGATGGAATTCATAGGAGTCCCAAGTGAGGAGGAATTACTGGCTAAGATCTCTGAAGCTCCAAGGAGAAAAGGATATAAAACACATAGATACTAACCCCTTTAGAATAGTTCATAACATTAATATTCACATGAACGACAGTCCCCTGCCTCCCCCTCACGCAGTATTGGTTGCCTTTTTATCTTAAATCTATCGGCAAGCGCTTTCCTGCTCTTTTGCTCTGCCTCAGCTATTTCCTCTAGATCCCTAAAACTCCTACCCAACTCCCTCTCGGTCTCCTCTCGAGCTAACCTCTCAGCTATTTTTATACCAAACTGTATTACCTGCCTGGACTTACTTTTATCCCTATAGATAGTTATACCTTTACATCCTAATTTCCATGCCATTAAGTATACGTTCCTGACGTCATCGATCGTCGCCTCAGCCCTCATATTTATGGTTTTACTCACGCCTTGATCCGTCCATTGCTGCCATACAGCTTGGTGTAGCAAGTGCCATAGAGGCTCTATATCATGAGCTGTTACAAATATCCTCCTTAAATTCTTCGGTATGAATGGATTATGAGATATGCTCCCAGATTCAGCCACCACCCTAATGACGTCAGGTTCATCCAATCCAAGCTCCTCCAGGTATTCGAGGAATAGCGGATTAATCTCAATGAACGTGCCAACACTTACCTGCCTAATAAACGCTAATGCAAAGATAGGCTCTATACTTGATGAGGTACCAGCTATTATGGATATGGTACCAGTAGGCGCTATACTCAACACTGTAGCATTTCTCAATCCGTATTTTAGTATTTGCCCCTTAAGGTAGTCCCAATCAACTTTAGGTCTTTCCATAACTAAGGCTCTAACATGGTCTGAGGGCGAACCCTCGATACCCGCCAACTTAAGTATTTCCTCTAAGGACTTTCTATAATCCCATATAAACCTATATAACTTGGGATTCCATGCTGGGAAGGGCTTTCTCTCCATAGCTAATTCAACACTCGCGATGTATGCGTTGTAGAGTATCCATTCAGCTAAATGGTACGCTAGGTATAGGGCATCAATGGAATTGTAGGGAATGTTTAACTTTATAAGCATATGTGCCCAGCCCATAACACCTAAGCCTATTTTCCTAGATTTCTTAGTTTCCCTCTCAATTTGTGGGAGCGGATATTTATTTAAGTCAATCACGTTATCCAAGAACCTGAGTGCAAGCTTCACGTCATTAGCTAGCTCGTTCCATAGTATTACGGCTCTCCCATCCACATTAGAAACGTATTTTTCAAGATTTATAGAACCTAAGTTGCAGGACTCCCACTCACGTGCTGGCACCTCGCCGCAAGGGTTAGTCGCATTTATTTTACCTAAATACCATACCGGATGCCGCCTATTTATGGTATCTATGAATAGCAATCCAGGATCACCAGAATCCCAGGCACACCTGACTATTTCATTAAATAACTCTAACGCGCTAACCGTGTTAACTATAGCGTTTTCCTTCTTAGCTATCTCTAAAGCCTCATCAAATGTAATTAATAATGATTTGTCTAATTCTATAGACCCGCCGGCTTCTTCTAGTTCGTTAATTATTGCCTCCTGAACCCATTCTTCATCCATGTAACCTCTTGCCCAGACGATGGCGTAGTATCGAGAATCGTTATGTCCTGGAATTAGGCAAGTTAAACGTGGATTTATCAGATGCCATACGCCCCCCTCTTCAAGCGCCTTCATGAAGATGTCATAAACGCCTACGGATATATTGAAGTTCTGAAGATTTACATCCTTCAGTTCTCCTGATTTACTTTTAATGAATTTAAGTATATCTGGATGCCATACGTGAAGTACTCCCATATTAGCGCCTCTCCTCCTACCGCCCTGCTTAATAACGTCTGTAGCTGCATCGTACATCTTCATGAATGAAACAGGTCCCGAGGCAACCCCAGCGGTACTTGCAACCACATCGCCTTCAGGTCTCAGCTCTGAAAAGGAGTATCCAGTACCTCCTCCCTGTTGATGGATTAATGCTGATGCCCTCAACGAGTCCATAATGCCCTCGCCCTCAGGAGTGGTCAACGCGTCCCTCACAGGTAGAACAAAGCACGCCGAAAGCAACCCCAGCTTAGTTCCTGAATTCATTAATGTGGGGCTGTTTGGAATGAATTTCTGTGAAATCATTAAATCATAGAATTTCTTAGCAAAATACTCCTTAGCATTGCCTTCAATGCTAGCAATGTAATTAGCCACCCTCATAAATAACATCTTAGGTGTCTCAAGATATCTTAAGCTTCTGCTGTCCTTAAGTAGATATCTGGATTCTAGAACCTTAAGTGCTTGGTAGGTGAACTTGAAGTCATCTTCATCTATAGCATTCCATCTACCTTTACCGTAGACATCATTATATATCCTAGATAGGACGTAGGTTCTAGCGCTTAATTCGAATTTAGGATCAATGATAACCCTGCTTATTAATGCTTTCTCAACGAGATCTGCTATGTATTTAGAATTCACTACAGTCCTCTCTTTAATGTTATTAATGACTTCATCAACCACCTCATCAAGGTACTGAAGCAAGTTATACTTAGCCAGAGCTTTTGTTATCGAATTCCTTAACTTAGATACAGCAAAGTACTCACTTCTGCCGTCTCTCTTCATCACCGCGAGCTGCGATAATGAAGTACTGATACTCCTCACCTAATTAATCATTACCTAATTTCATTAATAAAAACGAATTCAATGTTAAGGCGCAACCGCCTAATATGTGGTGGTAATACCATCACCTTACACAGCCTTAAATTTCTCATACCATGACTCATAAACTTTAACGAGTTCTTTGGTAACGCTAGGCTTTCTACTCCTTATTACCTCCATAAAGTCATCCATGGTAATCCTCCTAGGCTCTCCTACACCACCATATTTTTCGAACAATTCTTTAACGGCTCTTAAATGTGTAGCCATAACTATGTCCCTTATATCGCTACTCGTATATCCATCGAGGGTTTCAGCTAACTTATCTAAATCTACATCATCGGATAGCTTTAAACCGTTAGTATATAGTTTAAGTAATTCCAATCTAGCCTCCCTATTTGGTAATGGCACGTAAATCCTCTTCTGGAACCTCCTTATGAATGCATCATCTAATCTCCAGGGCTTATTAGTTGCCGCTATAACGTACACTAAGTACTTAAATGATTTATCTAGCACTCCATCCATTTCTTTTAAGAACTGATTTCTAACTCTAACCTCACCACCTACCTCATTACTAAAAACACCTAGGAGTGAATCCACTTCATCGATGAAGATAATGACTGGTCTGCCACTCATTGATAATTCTCTGGCCTTCTTAAATATTTTTGCAACGTTCTTCTCCGCCTCACCAAGCCACTTAGACATGATAGTTGCTGCGTCTAGATGTATAAATACACCATCAACCTCAGTTGCAATGGCTGCAGCTAATAAAGTCTTACCGCAGCCTGGCGGGCCAAATAACAATATACCTCTATGCCATCCTAACGGAAATAAGTCAGGTCTTTTAGTAGGGTATATAATGGCCTCTCTAATTGCTTCCTTAGCCTCCTCAAGATCGGCTATATCGTTGAATTTAATCCCAGGTTTATCCTTAAGCACGACGTCCTCCACTACGTCATCCGACTCAACCATACTCGCATTACTCGTAGCTGCCAACTTAAGTGACTCCAGATCCTTAATTCTTTTTTCGTATTCCTTAATCCATTGTCTGTACACAGAGTTAAGGCCGTTGTCCGGATAAAGGGAAATTATTTTCTTAAGCAAATCAACAACCTTTTTATAGTGCTTTATCGCATCATCGTATTTACCTTCTTTATCAAACCTAACTGCCTGGATAGCGTGTTGCCTAGCCATTCCTTCAAGGTATTCAAGAGTATGACTCAATTAGCCCACCACGAAATAAGCTGATTAATTATAAAAACTAAAATATTATTTTATTCTTCTCCTTTAATGACCTTAATGCCTGTAGTATCTCCTCTTTACTTACATTAAATTGTTTAGCCGCATCAGCAACATCTATAAATCCACCATGAGCTATAACGTACTCTAGCACCTTACCCTCTAGGGACCTATCTTTAACTCGATTTAGCTCACGCCTGCTATCAATTTGCTGCACCTGAGCATTTGACTCTACAGCATCTGTGACATTAGTCGCTAATTCTTTTATGGTTGATGACTGAGGATTTTGTGCGTTGGAAGTTTTAAGTAATTCATCTGGTATTTGAGGTAATGACTTACTTAATTTAGCTTCAGCTACTTCCTTAACTTCCTGAAGTATTTTCTGGGCCTCGACGGACATCGCATCAGAGATCTTATCCTGCGGAACAACGCTTCCAGACGTCGTGACTATTAAGTTCCTAATTTCCGTCGATAATAGCTCTATGCCAGTAGCTACCTCAGGGACTACATTGCTTATCTGTCCTTTTAAAACATTTAATATGCCTAAGACCGAAGTTAGCGTTGGGTTAACGTTGCTTATTTCCTTAATGGTCTCTATACGCAATATCGCCTTCTCCAGGGCTAAGACAGCGGTGTATATATTCATAATTATCTTCCTAATCTCAGCAAGCTCATTAACGTATATAGTCGACTTGGCTTTATCACCTTTAACGTAGGCAGTAATAGCAGATTTAAATAGCTCATCATGCCTAGCCTTTAAACGGCTTACGGTCTCCTCAAGCATATCCCTATATTCCCTTAATTTAATAACTATCTCAAGAATTGACTTCCTTAGAGTCCTCTTACTACTCCATGTAGTGAAGACTTTAAGGAACTTAGTGAACCTCCCTAAGTCGCTACTGATGGCTACTACACTCACTGGCTCCCCCTCTTAATGATCGACTACCTGAACTTGAATCGGCGTGGGCGTACTGGTTATAGGTGGTTGAGGTAATTGTTGAATTGATGCTGGAGCTTTAGTCTCTAGAGGTTCTGCCTCCAACTTCTCCACTAACTCTAAGTGCCTCTCTATATCCTTCTTCTCATCTTGAGCCTTGGTTTTAGATTGCCTGAGGTAATCTATTGACGCCTTATATGACGCCTCGCTTACTTCATTAGACATATAGAGGATCATTAAATTCGATATAGCTTTCTCCAACCTTATTATGTGATCTTCTAAATCGTTTGCCCTCTGTCTAAGCCTACCCTTAACCTCCCTAACTTTCTCTTTGATCCTTGTAAGCTCCTTATCTAACCTGCCCTTTATCTCCTCATACGCATGACCCGGAATACTACCCTTTCTGTACAATTCCTCAACAGCCCTCATCCTCTTTCTAATCCTATCAAGCTGATTCTCAACAGACACCGCATCAACCTTCCAATCCTGGATTACAACTATACCATCTGGGGTTAATTTCAACTTCTCTGACGAGATGGTTTTATAATTATCTTCATTTAGAGCCACTTCGATAGACTCTACATTGCCAGAAACATCTGAATATATTGACAGAAGGGTCCCCACATACCTACCATATTCATCCTTTATTTTCTGACCCAAGTATCTCTCAATTTGATCTATAGTAATTACCATTACCATACACCGTATGAATAACTACTAAATACTTAATCTTAAAAAACTTCAGACATTTAATCTAACCAACCCGCTCCCCCAAGAGCGGTTATTGATTTTCATATTCGTTGATTGCCACCCCCAGGCCCCTGCCGCTTTCCTGGGGCGGTTCTCGGAAGCCGGGGTCGCCGACATATCTATAGGGGGTTTATAGACCTAGAAGTTAAGGCTAGGCAAGCACACGACCTCGGTGTACCTCATGGCACTAAGGGGGATTACGAAGCAAAAAAGCAAACGAGCCCGATGACCATGAAATATGTTACAGCCCCAGCATTCTCCTACCTACCGCGACCTCCCTTCACTTTTAATTACTTTTAGTCACAGTAGGGGTCGGGTTCTCATAGCGGTTTATTCGTGGAGGGTGTTGACTATGAAAAGGCTTTCTTACTTGGATGGAGGTTTAAGCTGGCGGTTAATGAAGCCGTTAAAATGCTTAAGCAGGGATTGGACGAAGAGTCTGTGCTTAGGAAAATATATGAGTTCTTGCCAAACTACGTATATGCGGGGTCGTGTCTTAAGCAAGCAAAGGCTATTGCCGAAGGGCTTGTGTTTCATAAAGCCTCTTCAGCATTTGCGAACAAGCCATTTATTTTCTCTCGTGGCAACAAATTCGATAATGGGAATGGGAATATAAAGCTTGTATCCGTTGATAGGGTTAAGATAAAGTACCTTGATGGTTCCTGGATAGAGGGAAGAGTTTCATTTGATGAAAAGTATAATGCGTTGCTTAAGGAGTTAATAGAGCTTGCCAACAAGGAAATGGAAGGATATGCGGCTAGAATTGTTTTGGAAATAAGCTAAGGCTTTACATCAGCATCCCAACAGCTCTATACACAAAACACTTAGGGGAGGATAGAAGCATATATTACAACACACTACTTGGAATCGACGTAAACTCCGACAGAGTAAACGGAGTCGTTATAGATTTCAATGGAAGAATTGTGAAGATTATCAACAAGCACTTTCATCACATAACATCACCTAGTTACCCAAGAGACAAGGCAAGAAGCGAGAGACTGCAATCACTTTTCAACATAATTGATTCAAGTGCGAACTACTTTGGGATAAAAGCCGTTGTTTTTGAAGATCTATTTAAAATAAAGAGTAGGAGTCCCACGAGAAACCCCAACGCCAATAGAAAGATATCTAGATTTACAAAAAGAGAAATGCTTATACACGGAGCACTGCATGCCATGAAAAAGAAATGTATTGTCATATTTGTGAATCCGAGCGGAACAACAAATTCTAAGAAGCACGAGGAAATAATGAGGAGACTGGTTTGGATAGGCACACAGCATCAGCATATCTAATAGCTTTAAAAGGGCTAAAGACATTGACATCAAGCAATACAAACCATTATAAAAAGTGAAGCAGCTTCATCTAGGCAAGTCAAAGCCTTGGAGGAGTGGGCTAGGAAAAATAATATCCAAGAATATGAGGTCATAACCGATATTGGCAGCGGTCTCAACGAGGATAGGAAGGGCTTTAAGAAGATACTAAGGCTTGCTACAGAAAAAAGGATATCAAAGATCGTTGTGGCATATCCAGATAGGCTGACTAGGTTCGGTTTCAAAACACTTGAGGAGCTTTTAAGATCCTTTGGTGTTGAGATAGTTTCTAAATAGAGAGGATAAAGAGCCGTCGTTAGCTGTTTTGAGTTTTATAAAAGCTTATAGGGGTTTATCAGGAGGAAATACCTAGAAGGAGGGGAGGGAAAGGAGGCCCAGGATGGGGGGTTCCCCCACGGCGATGATCCTGAGGATTCTATGAGGGAGGAGCTGCGGGTAGGGGTCACCCAAAGCTGGCGGGGCCCAACGATATTGGCCCGATGAATGGGGCTCTGGGGGCGATGGAGCCAAGGGTAGAGGATTAATATTGAAGAGCATTAAGCCCGATGAAACCCGAACCCCCTACATAAATTCCATCAAGCCCATGAAATCTAAACCCTATAGAGGCGGACATATGTAGGATCACTTAATGTGATTAGAAAGAAAGTTGGTCAGAAAATGAATTAATTTATTAAAATTTCATCGACTAATTATATTTAGCAGCTTCCCGTCCTTACTGTACAGGTAAATCGTTAGCCTCATACCACCTGGCGTGGTGTGGGTGGCACATGCATGACAAGGATCATAAGCTCTAAATGCCATTTCAATCATGTTTAAGAGGCCTTCCTCTATCATGCCATTCCTTATCAAGCTCCTAGCTGCTTTATCTACCGAGAGCGCCATCCTCGCCGAGTTATGCTGTGTGGCTACTAGTAAATTAGCTTTAGTTATTATGCCTTTATCGTTAGTTTCATAATGGTGGATTAAGACCCCGCGCGGCGCCTCAACGACCCCTATTCCAACTCCCTTAGGTTCCTTAGGCATGTTTCTAACATTTTGATCTAATATTTCAGGATCTTCAGCAAGCTCCTTAGCTCTCTCGGCTGCATATATCATCTCTATCACCCTAGCCCAGTGCATTGCCAGCGTATGGTGTATCGGCTTGCTACCAATTCTAGCGAACATCTCCTCATAGGCCTCCTGAGCATGATGCGTGCTCATGCCTTCAGCTACGTTTAACCTAGCCAGTGGTGCTACTGAGAATATCCCACTATCTTCACCATCAATGAAACCTTTCCAGCCGATCTTCCTTAGGTATGAGAACCTTACGTATGTCCACGGCTCCACATGCTCTGCTATGTGGTCTAGGTACTCATGTACATCGAATTTAACGAGCTCCTTGCCATCGGGTCTTACAACTCTAAGCATCCCATCGTAGAAGTTAACTCTATTAGCGTTATCAACTAAACCCATATAGTAGGTCCTATGCGTGTAGGCATCGCTTGTAATTAAGTTGATGTAGTCGTTATTTGATATGACGCGCTCTTTAAATAATTTATACGTGAACAACGCTAGATCTAATGCCTTATTGCTTACCTCAATAACCTTATTCCTTATATCCTCAGTAAGCGGTTTAGATATTCCTCCAGGCAATCCAAATACTGGGTGTATTACCTTACCCGCTATAGAGGTAATGATGTTCCTAACCTCACTTCTAGTTTTAATCACCTTCAAGCCTACTTCGCTACCTATCTTCTTCAATACGCCGAAGATATTCCTCTCCTCCTTAGGTGCCTTAGGACCTACTATGAAATCCGGTCCACCCAAGAAGTAGAAGTGTAGGGCGTGATCTTCAAACATGAAGAGGTTGTAGACTAGCTCCCTTATCTTCCTAGCTGCTGGTGGGGGAGAAACTTGATATAGGTCGTCAAGAGCCTTCGTTGCAGCCATATGATGGGCTGTCGGGCACACCCCACATATCCTAGAGGTTATCTGAGGCGCATCCTCAGCTGGTCGACCAACTAGGAATCTCTCAAAGCCCCTGATTTCGGGTATCTGCATATACGCCTTGATCGCATTACCACTGTCATCCAAGAATACAACTATCTTCCCATGCCCCTCTAACCTAGTTATCGGGTCGATCGTTATTACCTTACTCATTTCCCACCACCTGAGTACCTGCCCTTAACTAAAGACCTAGGAAGTGAGTACCTGTAAAACCATCCAGCAGGGTCAGGCAGATATTCCTCAATAATCCTCTCAGCTAGTTTTTCATCGTCATAATCTATTATGGATGCTATGAAGGATAGCGCCCTAGCGCCGAAGTCTTTAACATTATCTAGCGGTCCAAAACATCCGGTGCATGGCATACCCCCCTTAATACATAGAGCGCCGCAACCCCCCCTAGTTACCGGACCTAAGCATAGCACCCCTTGAGCTAGATAACATTTACTTAAATCAAGCTTAACTTGATGCACTCTCTTAAGGTCTTTAAGTAGTATCTTCTCAGGCTTGGTCTTGTTCAACTCACATTCATCGCATAAAGCCCTACTACTGCCGAAGACCGTACCCTTAGGAGGTAAATTACCGCTCAGTATATCGTCTAAGGCCTTCTTAATTATGTTGGGTGTAGGCGCACATCCAGGTATATAGTAATCAACATCTATTACATCATCTAGAGGCTTAACATATTTAAGTATTCTAGGTAATTCGAGCTCGCCCTCAGGAGCTTTATATGATGCAGTAGGTGTAACGCCATCAGGATTGACGACTGTTGGAGCTTCCCTAAATGCGTATGTAATTAACTCGCTAGTGCTATATAGGTTAGCAAGCCCTGGAATGCCACCTAAATGAGCGCAACTGCCGAACGCGACTACAACCTTAGACTTCCTCCTAAGTAGCCTAACCATCTCTTCATGCTCCGATAATCTAATGCCTCCATTAATGAACGCCACGTCTATGCTGTTATCCTTCATTTTCTCCACATCTGACTTCTTAAAATCCATAGCCACAGGCCAGAATACTATATCTACTTTTTCGCTAACCTTCAGCAGATCTTCCGCTAAATCAATAAATGCCTCCTCACATCCGCCACAACTAGCACACCAATATAATGCTACCTTAAGTTTGCTACTCAGCTGACATCACCTCCTTAAGCCTTAATGGTCCTAACCTACGTATGTGCTCCACAAAATCCGTTGCCACCTTGGCCCACCTATCTCCCTCGCTTGCTGAAATCCACTCCAACCTAACCCTCTCTTCAAGGCCCAACTGCCTGAGTAATTTCCTAAGCAACAAGTACCTCCTCATAGTCTTATAATTACCTGATATGTAGTGGCAGTCACCGGGATGGCACCCAGTTATTAATACGCCATCAGCTCCATCTACCAATGCCTTAAGAACCATTTCTGGATGCACCCTACCCGAACACATAACCTTCACTATCCTAACATTATGTGGATACTTAATCCTTGAGACCCCAGCTAGGTCTATGCCAGCATATGAGCACCAGTTGCATGCAAATACTACTATCCTTGGTTCAAACCTCTCTCCCACTACTTTGCACCCCCAGCTAATGCAGATACCTCAGAAACTATTTGAGTATCCGTGAAGTAATTCTGCTGCATAGCTCCAGACGGACATGTAGCTGCACATGCACCACATCCCTTGCACCTAATAACATTCACCTTAGCTATCCTTCTACCGCCCTCCTCTTTAATCTCTATGGCATCGAATGGACATACAGAAGCGCATAAGCCGCATCCGCTACATAGATCCTCGTTAACTACGGCTAAGTACGGAGTGGATTCAACTTCACCCTTGGATAAGAAGCCTATGGCGGCGGCTGCTGCAGCGGCAGCATGAGCTACTGTATCAGGTATATCCTTAGGTCCTTGAATAGCACCAGCTAAGAATATGCCATCGGCCGTTGTTTCGAATGGTCTTAGCTTAGGATGTAACTCTAAGGCGAACCCCCCTGGATCGCATGATATCTTGAGCATTCTCCTAAGCGACTCCCAATCCTTAGGAGGCACTACTGCCGACTCCAACACAACTAAATCAGCCTTAATGCTTAATAATTGGCCGGTATTTGAATCAAATACGTCGAATATTAGTGAACCATCCTTAGCCTCAAATATCTCCGCAGGTCTACCCCTAATGAAGTATACGTCATCCATGCCCCTAAGCCTCTGGTAGAACTCCTCATAGCCTTTGCCGAAGGCCCTTATATCAGTGTATAGTACGAATACCTTAGCCTCGGGGACCGAGTGCTTAACGTAGTAGATGTGTTTTATGGCAGCCGCACATCCAAACCTACAGCAGTACCTTACATGCTTCTCATCTCTAGAGCCAGCGCATAACACTATGGCTACGGTCTCCGGTTCTTTACCATCCGAGAGCCTTACAATCTTGCCCTTGGTAGGGCCATCCGCATCAGATAACCTCTCTAGCTGGAGCCCTGTTATTACGTTCTTGTATTTCCCGTAGCCGTACTCACGTAGCTTAGTCATATCATATAGTTCGTACCCTGTGGCAACTATTATTGCACCCACATTTAATTCTATATACCTATCCTTCTGATTGAAATCTATGGCGCCTACAGGGCACAACTTCTCACACGCTCTGCATATCCCCTTAGTAAACCATAGGCAGTACTTAGGATCTATAACCGGCCTCCTAGGAACCGCCTGAGGGAAGTCAAAGTATATTGCCTTCCTAGTCCCTAAGCCTTCATCAAACTCCCTCGGAGCTCTGGCGGGGCACCTCTCAGTACAGTAACCGCATCCAGTGCACTTACTCCAATCAACGTATGTGGGCTTTAACCTAACCTTAACTTTAAAGTCTCCGGCTGACCCAGATACATCCACTACCTCAGAGTACGCATATATCGTTATGTTGGGGTGCCTAGCAACATCAACCATAAGCGGCGTTAATATGCACTTACTGCAATCAAGCGTTGGGAAGGTTTTATCTAGCTGAGCCATTTTACCACCTATGCTCTGCTTTTTCTCGACCAAGTACACCTTAATGCCGGCATTCGCCAGATCTAGTGCTGCCCTAATGCCAGCTATCCCACCACCTATGACTAATGCCGACTTAACAACGGGCAACCTATGAATCGTTATTTCGTATAAATGCTGAGCGCGCATTACTGCAGCGTACACCAACTCCTTGGCCTTCTCCTCAGCTTTATCAGGGACGTCCTCATGCACCCAGGTGACATGCTCTCTAATATTAACCATTTCAAGTAGCCACGGATTCAACCCTGCCTTCTTCAGTACCCCCTGAAATGTTGGCTCATGCATCCTAGGTGAGCAAGCAGCTACTATAACTCTGTTTAAGTTGTGCCTCTTGATGTCCTCCTCAATTAACATTTGGCCAGGTGATGAGCACATATACATGTAGTCCCTAGCAACAACTACATTAGGTAGTTTGCTAGCAAATTCAGCTACTCTCGATGGATTTATAACTCCTCCTATATTTTTACCGCAATGACATATATAGACCCCTATCCTGACCTCACCCACTTAAACTCACCCCTAATTTCTCGAGAACCCCCTCGACAGGGCTTAGATTTAAACTCAAACCTAACTCCTTAGGACTTAACCCAATAGCCAATCCAATTAATTGGGTTAAGTAGAATACCGGTATAGATATAGATTCATCGCCTACTTCGCTTCTAGCGGCATCCTGCTTGGCATCAAGCATTTCCATGCAGTAAGGACACGAGGTACTCACAGCATCAAAGTTGAATTCCTTGATATTTTTAATCTTACCAGCAACAACCCTTAGCGCATATTTAGCTGAGTAAGGTAGCATAGTAGCCCCGCAGCAGCCCCCCTTATCTGGGTAATAACCTACGCTAGCTCCTAACGCACTCAATAAGTTGTCGAATTTCCTAGGATCTACTGAGTCCTCCGGACGCGGTATATCAGAAGGCCTAAGTAGATGGCATCCAGGATATGACGCTATCTTAATGCCAGTTAGTGGTTTTTTAACTAACTCCTTAATCTTATTAACACCTACAACGTCATGTAGTAGGTCAACTACGTGGTAGACCTCCACATCAGTATGTAGCTCTATGCCCTCATTGGCCAGCAGCTTAGCCATATATTTCCTTAACGATTCATCTTCGTTAAGTAACGTTTTAATCTTCCTTAACGACGTATCACAGCCATTACATAATGCTAGTATGGGTAAGTTCCTCATGGACGCTAATGACAGGATCCTAGCGGACATGTATATCCATGCGTTCTTATTAATGCCCTTAAGCGGGAATCCGCAACACCCTGCCTCAGGGAACTCAACTAATTCAACACCTAACCTCGGAAGGACATTGCGTGCTGATATCTCATATGCGTATTGCTTCGTAGGTATGGTACATCCCAGGTAGAGGAGTACCTTAACCATCATAGGCCACCTAATAAATCCTTGAGGGTCTTTCTCATGGATTCATGGGCGTAGGGTCTAACTAATGGAGGTAGGTTTAAGGACTCCCTGCTATAAATCTCAAACTCCTTACTTAATACCTCGATAGGTGGTGAGATACGCCCTAACTCAATAACGTTCCTAGCCATAGCTATTAAATCCTCTGGCGGCCTATAGCCGCTTGCCACCGCTAAGTTCTTAAGTGCTATAATGACCTCGACGGGGGCTACGTTCTGAGGACAGTACTCACCACATTTCCAGCACTCGGTACATGCCCAGATGATCCCTGAATCCAGCAGCTGTTTAATTAAGCCCATCCTTGTTAATGCAACTATTAGGTGCGGTTTATATTCAGGAATTACTTTAGAAGCAGTACATGCGCTAGTGCATTTAGCGCACTGATAACAATACTGAGGGGTGTGGGGTTTAACTAATTCCTTAACGCTATCTAAGTACTTCCTGTTGATTAACTTGGCCTCTAAGCTCACAAGCATAAGCACCTACTACTTTAGCAAAGGCGTGCTAAATAAGCTTTTCCACTATTTAAATATTTTAAACCCTCTTTAAATCCCTCTTTAAATCATCATTAATCGCTCAGTAGGATGATTATGGATAGACAATCAATTTCTACAACTTACCGCTTGCCTCCTCAGTTAGGTAGTCCTCACCACCGCTTAGAACCCTCTGTATGGATCCATACAATTCATCAATGCCCTTACCGCTAACCGCTGACACTGGAATGACATCGATTGACGACTCCTTAACAGCCTCACACAACTTAATAATTAGCTCCGGATCGAAGGCTGCGACCTCGTCTACCATGTCACTGCACTGGGCTTCCTCGCTAAACATGTTAAGTAATTTAGATTCCTGATCGGGTGTAAGTAGGTCAGTCTTCGTTAGTGTAAGTATTTGGGGCTTTTTAATCCTAAGCAGCGTTGATACTGAGAGCAGCAATAACGATATTGCTGATAGCGGGTTTAATGCCAGGTATGAGTCTATGAGGAATAATGTGACTGATTTTCTACCTTTAGTTAGATGATCTATCAGTAAGGGGCCTACACGCCTAAATGCAACTATCTCTAACTGGCCCGGCATATCTATTAGTACATAATTACTGTTAAATGACTCTATTTCTTCCCTTAAATCGGAAATGTAATTAATTAACATATCGACGGCTGCTATCAATGCCCCATTAGGTCCTAGGTTGTATTTCTCCATGACATCCTTAACATTTAGGAAGTCCCTAACGTCAACGTCAGGACTGTACGGTAAGTAATCAGCAGCTGGATCAAAGTTAACTCTAGCAACACTCATTTCATTATCTTCAATCCAATGCGCAAGCGAGTCGGTTAAGGTCGACTTACCTGAGCCTGCAGGGCCAGTGACTATTATATAATACATCTCCTAATCACCATATGATGTGCCTACGGCTCCTCCGCCTATAGCTACCTATGATATTTAATCTATATCCGCATTGAGGGCACATATTACCATCATTAAGCCTCCACTCAACTATATCGAACCCATACCTATGAATAACCATATCTCCACATTTAGGGCAGTAAGTATGCTCTAACTTATGACCAGGTAGGTTACCAAGGTATACATGCTTTAAACCCTCATCCATAGCTACCCTAGCTAATTCCTCAAGGACATCTACAGGGGTTGGAGGGAGGTCGTCCATCATGTAGTGTGGGTAGAACCTAAGCAAATGGAATGGCGTTTCAGGGCCTAAATTATCGTTAATCCATCTAGCAAGCCTTCTAATATCATCTGCTCTGTCGCCGTACTTAGGCACCACTAAATTAGTTACCTCTATAAACATGCCCTTACGCTTCATTAACAGCAAAGTATTGAATATGGGTTCTGAGTCAGGGACTCCCATGAATTTACGGTAGAATTCGACATTACCTCCGCCCTTAAAGTCAACAGTCGCAGCATCCATATATCTAGACAGCTCATCTAACGCCTCATCGGTTATGTAGCCATTAGTAACCATAGTATTAAATAATCCCTCACTCTTAGCTAACTTAGCAACATCATACATATATTCATAAAATACTGTCGGCTCGTTATATGTGTAGCTAATGCCATCAGCCCCGTATCTCTTAGCTATACTTACAACTTTCTCGGGCCTGTAGAACTCACCAAACACTTCATCCCTACGTGATTGACTTATTGTCCAGTTCTGGCAGAACTTACACATGAAGTTGCATCCAGCCGTAGATATAGACAATACCTGTGAACCAGGCATGTAATGCATTAAGGGCTTCTTCTCTATAGGATCCAAATTGATAGCAGTTAATAACCCATAAACCAAAGTATATAGTCTACCCCCATGATTATATCTAACACCGCAAGCTCCAAACCCATTATTAGCTATTGGACACCTCTTATAGCAGAGATTGCACCTAACTTTACCTTCACCCAAGCTAATCCAATGCCTTGCCTCAGCAATCCAAGGCTTATTTAAATCAATCATTTATATCCATTTCGTCATAGGCTTAGAAGGTTAATAAACACAGTTAAAAAGGTATGATATGAAGTAAATTTAGGATGCAAAGTTGCTGGTTGCCGGTCTTTCAGGAGCAAATGGATTAGATGTAAGTTTAAGTAATTTCCTAGGCATTAAATTACTTCACGTGGAGAGTAAGCTGTTCCCTGATGGTGAGTCATATATAAGGTTCATCAACTTTGAGGATGTAAGAGGTAATGATGTAGTACTGATTCAATCACTTTATCCAAACCAGGACAAGAGGTACCTTGAACTACTGCTTGCTATTGACGCTGTAAAGGATTTAGGGTGTAGAACCGTGACCGTCGTTATCCCCTACATGGCGTACTCAAGACAGGACCGTGCATTCCTACTCGGTGAGGCAGTGAGCATTAGGACGTTACTTAAGGTAATGAGTAATTTAGGGGTTGATAACTTAATTACTATTGACATTCACAAAGAGGAGTCCCTCAAGTACTTTAAAGGTGGTGTTGCTGCGAATTTAGATCCAATCCCGTTATTTGCTGAAGTAATGAGGAACCTAACTAAGGATCCAATAGTAGTTGCCCCAGATCAAGGAGCTATGAATAGGGCACTTAAATTAAGTCGTATGATCGGATATGGTGACTACGTACTATTCAGGAAGAGCAGAGATAGAATTACAGGCGAGATAAAACATGAGCTAGGCGAGGTTGAGGTAGCTGGTAGGGAGGTAATCATAGTCGATGACATCATAAGTACGGGAACGACCATAGCCAATATAGCTCGTTACCTACATGAGAAACATCCCTCGAAGATTTATGCAGTATGTAGTCATGGTCTCTTCGTCAATAATGCTATCAGCAAACTGATATCAAGTGGTGTAAGCGAGATATTCGCATTAAATACCGTACCATTACCAAAGAATGTAAACATCATAGACTCGACTCCATTAATAGCAGACGCGTTAAGAAGGCTTACTAAGTAAGCTTAGATATGATGATCAAAAAGTATTATGCAGTGCTATCTGGAGAGCATAGATCCCTTCCATTAGCTGAATTAAAGGCTATAATCGATTCAGAAGGAGTTCACTCAAAGGAGTTAATTAGGCTGGATATGGTGGTAATCCTTGAATCTACCGAAGAACTGCCCACATACGTAAGTAGGGCAGCATTAATTAAGTATTTTGGCGAGGTAATTGATGTACGTGAAGCAACCTCTAATTTAACTGAGATCCTCCATGATATTGACTGGGATGAGATCTTAGGTAATGTAAGTAGATACTCCGTAGATATGATAAGGATAAAGGAGTACTCTAAGTGGATTAGGTATGATGACGTCTTAAATGCCTTTAGATCACTAGGTCTAGGTAGGTTCGTACCACCTAGTAGGATGAGTAAAAAAGGCGACGAATCAACTATAGTAATCGATTTAGTATTAAGTGACGGCTTATTAGTAATTGGTAGAAGACTTTACGAGAGGGTGTATAATGACTTTAAGGTTAGGGATCCTAAATATAGGCCTATATATAAACCAGGAACCATGAAGTCATTGATCTCCAGAGTTTTTGTTAATTTAAGTAGGGTTAGCGTTAGAAGGAGGGAGCTCTATCTAGACCCGTTCTGTGGCGTAGGAGGTTTATTGCTTGAGGCGTGTTCTATAGGTTTGAGGTACTGCGGCTCGGATGTTGATGTTTCCTCCGTGAATGGTGCTAAACTCAATTTAATCAACTTTAACTGTCCGCCAGTAGTTGTTGTAGCAGATGCATGTAAGTTACCGTTTAGGAGCGTCGATGGGGTTGGGACTGATCCACCATATGGTAGGTTAAGTAGAGCTAGGGCCCATAAGCAGGTATATGAGTTAATGGAGTGTAGTATAGCGTGTCTAGCCGATGTTATAAGGAAAGGCGGTTACTTAGCTATAGCTCAATCCTACGACATAGAATTGAAGGATATTTTAGAGAATAGCGGATTTAAGGTGCTTGAGAAGCATTATAATTGGGTTCATGGTTCATTAACGAGAAGCATTTATGTGGCTGTTAGGTTATGAGCAGGAAGCTAGTATTTTTAGGGTGTAGAGCCCCTTCACCGTCGATTAACGGATTTACATCTATAGCGCTGGTCTACGACGGAGATGCGATACTCATAGACGCTGGAGAAGGTACTCAGAGGTACCTAGATCGGGCTGGGATAAGTTTAGCTAGGATCTCTACCATAATCATATCTCACTTACATGGGGACCATGTCCTGGGCTTAATACCATTGATGGAGTCAAGATCATTGTTGGGTATACAGCGTGATTTAACTATTTATGGGCCGCCTGGGATAAGGGAATTTATAGAAGAGAACATGGAAATGCTCAACTTCAGACCAACTTATAATTATAACATCATTGAGGGAATCAACTTAGAAGTAAAGCATAATAAGTACGCTATTAGCTCTTTCCCAGTACGCCATTCTATAACAACGCTAGGCTTAAAGATTAGAGTAGGTGGCTACTCAATAGTCTATACAGCTGATACCATACCATGCGATGATGTCGTCAAGAACTCTGAAAATGCTGATATATTAATTCACGACTCAACTTATAGCTACATAGATAGGGATAAGGCTTACATGCACATGCATTCAACTTCGGTAGATGCCGCGATTGCCGCATCTAAAGCTAATGTAGATCTACTACTACTAACCCATATTAGCCAGCGTTATAGCGACTTAAGTAGATTGCTCTATGAAGCTAAGTCCAAGTTCTTTAATACATTGGTAGCTGAAGAATTAATGTACATTCCGTTATGATTTAATTAATCTATACATCAGGCATATCCCTTTCCCATAACGGCCTGCCCTTAGATGTTTTAGGTGCTAACCAATCAATTACTTCTCTAATCTTATCGCTAGTTATAGTTATAGTTATAGGGCCTAATGGTGATTCATCATCGTGCGTTATTAATGAAAGCTTGCCGATGAACGCTGACTGCTTATGAATCTTTAACGTTAACGTGTTATTGATTAGAGATTTAAACATCACGCTACGAGCAGTATCTAGTATTCTCTCAACCCGTAGTATATGATGAAGTTTAAGAAGCGACCTAATGCTATTTGATTCACCAATCAATAGCTTAAGCCCGCCTCCCAGCTCAATAATGTTAAAGTCATCGACATCAATTATATTAGTTATGGCTTTCTTAACTTTCTCAACCTCTTCAGTAGGCCTTACCTCAGCCTCAACCCTTACCTTAATCACTTAAATCCCTACTTCATTATTCTACTTAATTTAAAATTAATCAAATCGTATCATGAGTTTCTTAATTATTGTGGATGCGAATTTCATTAAATCATCGAGAGGCAGATCTTCATTAACTATCATGATATCTGCTAAAGCTATAACTGACCCTAGCCCTAACTCGAGTTCCGAGATATCCCTGCGGACGAATTCATCCCACGTCTTAGGGTCGCTTTCCCTACCTCTTAATACTAACCTATTGAATCTAGTTCTAGGCGATGAATGAATGGCTACTATATAAGTCCTTCCACTGATTTCCTTAAATGCTTTCACTTCCTCCAAACTTCTAACACCATCTACAACTACGACCTTGGCATTCGCCTCCTTAATCTTCTTAATTACCTCCCTAGCTATGAAGTCAGAACCTCTCTCCCTACGTAATAACTTAGCAAATTCCATTAACGTATTTGAGCTAAGCTTAATACCTTTTTTAATGGCCTCTTCCCTGACAATGTCACCCATAGATATAATGATGTCAGCGAATTCCTTGAGTCCCCTAGCCACGACGGATTTCCCAGACCCAGGCATACCGGCTATGCATATTATTATGCGTTCAGAGCGGGACGTACTTGAAGTCGTTCTTAACACCTTAAATACTGTTATGTTGGGTCCTTTAATATCTACTTTAAAGCCTAGTAATAATTCCGTTTGAGTATTAAGCGGGACGTACTTTATGTTTTAGATTAAACACAGCTAATAGAAGGTGCTTTAATGCCAGTCATATATAGATGCAGCAAGTGTGGTAGCATCCTTTATTCATTTGAGAAGGTTGGTCAGGATTTCTATGGTCTTCCAACACCTTCAGAGCTGTTTATTAAACTCAACGGCAAATGCCCCAAATGCCATAAGGACTTAAATAAACCTAGTTTAAATCATATAAAAATCTTAAGTACCCTGACCAAGCCATAACGGCTTTTTACGTATAAAGCTATTTAACCACACTTTAAAGTTATCCTCCGATAAATACAATTGTTTTAAGTCATTTAGAGTAATTACAGAGCAACTGATTATATGCTTAATGCTAATTATATCCCTAACGCCATTCATTAAAACCTCATACGGAGTTACATACTTCCGTCTCTTCATAATCACCAACTCACCATATTCATTAATCCATGGACCCACTATATCGCTCTGCCCTAGATACTTACTAAGGAATTTATCTGTATCATCAACTCTAAATACCTTAGGACCTAAATGTAATTTATATGTTGAGAGCTTGGGTGGTGTAACCTCGTACAATATTAATGCCCTGCTGACTTCATCACACCATATACCGTAGTCCACAACTACGAAATCGTGGTTCCTCAACACGTTAATCCCGCGTCTTAGCCCTCTCTTAAGCTCACCCCATATGATGTCCGGTGATGTACCTACCGCATAATTTACCATGTATCCCACTATCGATGTCTGCCGTATCTCTATCAGGTTATTTAATACTTCCCACGAAGATGTTGCAGGCTGTGGAAAGAAGAAGTTAATAGACGGCCTTTCTAGAAAGGTTCTAGCGGCTAGTACTGCCTTAGAGAAGGATCCAAGTGCTACCGCAGCTGCCGCGTTTCTCCTCGGATCTACAGGATCTGGAACTATTAATGGCTTTTCACCATAGATCCTTATATAATCCTTAACATCAGCCGATCTCCTATTGATGTCCAGCACCTGCGGCGGCGACCAATTAGCTATTCCATGTAACGCATTTATGAAAGAGCCATAATAAACTATTAGCAACTCTGTAAGGTATCCTGAAAAGCCTTCAACCTTAATCTCAGCACCATATACGTTAATGGATTTGAAGAACTTTTTAAGGAGTCTAACCTCATTGACTTTCTCATCGTGTAGTCTTTCTCTAATAAAGCGTGTATGGAATGGTGTCCTATCCACTGCAGTTTTAACCTCCTCAATGCTATATGCCATATATGCTGGAACTATATCTACTTCCATCCCATTAACGTCTAACCTGATATAGGGGTGTGAAGCATATAGCTTCCTCGGTTTGTACTCACTTAGTACCTTAGCAATTTCATCAATAAGCTCCTCAAGCCACTCCTGACTCATTTTATCGTTCCTAATAAGGATGAATATATCTAAGTCGGTTTCACCCCTTAGATGGGTGTTCTTAACCACGGAACCCTCAAGAGTTATGGAGTATGGAAAACCGAGCTCCTTAACTATTCCTTCAATACGTGACTTAATGATTTTAAATAGTTCGTAAGCCTTGCTAGTCTCCTCACTTGATGGTATAATGTACTTTAATACCTCATTACAGATGTCCTTAATTAAATCCGATGATTCGCGCATCTCAATCAGCTAGCTGTACCTCAAATAGGTCCGTATATATAGGGCCCTTAGGAGTTAGAGTGCTCTTCTTCAACTTTACCCTAGTAACAGGGGAAGTCCCTACCTCGATATTTCCTAGTTCTATAAATAGATTTGCTATGCATTGATTCGATCTAAACGACTTAATACGAGCTAACGTTATATGCGGTACGAATTCCTCCCTTTCGCCGCTAATTCCTAACTTCCTTAGACCCGACTCTATATGATCTCTAATCAACTTTAGTTGAGTTGAACCATCAGAGATGCCCAACCATATCACCCTAGGCCTGCTCTGGGAAGGAAACGCCCCCAAACCACGCAACCTAATACTGAATTTCTTAAATCCCCTAATCCCCTCTAATACCTTAATAACGTCCTTTACGGTAATGTCGCTAATCTCACCTATGAATCTCAGTGTGATGTGCAGGTTTTCATCCTCAACAACCTTTAAATCGATGTCAGATGAACATGCTGCAACTCTATCTCTAATACGTATTATCTCATTCAGTATCCTAACATCCTCAATCTCAACAGCGATAAACACCCTAGGCACATTACCATCCCGTCAATTTTCTGAATTAAAACTATTTAAAGCTATAACTTAAAATTTAAAGTAGTACGGGGCCGTCGTCTAGCTTGGCTAGGATGCCAGCCTGGGGAGGAATCCCCGCCAGAGCGCTGGTAGGGTCTTTAAACCCCCAGCACGGTCCCGGGTTCAAATCCCGGCGGCCCCACCTTTAGACGTGCTAACCTTTTAAATAAAACCCGAATCCAATGATTTAATTAGTTAGCAAGGTACCAGGGAGATGATGAACACGGAAATAGAGTTAGAGCTCGTCGAGGAATACATTATAAATGATGAACATAGGTTTAAACTTAGAGTTAAAGGAACCAAGCTAATATTTAATGTATCGGCAACTAATCTTGAGGAAGCAGTTAATAAAGTCATCACAATCATGAAGAGCCTAAAATTATTTTAAGTTGCCGATTTCCGGTAGCAATCATTAAATCCCACATGACTTCGTTATAATGACATCGATTCTTACGCTTAGCAAAAGTTTTAAGTTGCTCATTGCGCTTGAGTATGAGGAAGCGGAGCTCATAGACCTCCATAGATCGCTATCATTTGATCCCTATAATGAGTACTTAATCGGGTACTGAGATTTGGAGGCATTTAAATGTAGCGTTGATTAGGAAAACTATTTTAAGACTTAGTACATTAGTGATTATGGTACGTAATGAAGCGTAAGAAGTTAGTATTTAAGAGTAAGTACGCACGGGATATACTGCTTAGGCGTAAGGTAGCTACTATAAGGCTACTTAGTAACGTTAACGTAGGAGATGTCGTCGATGTTATAGCAGGCCATTTAAAGGTTGGTACAGCTGTAGTAGAGGGAGTGGCCGTAAAGAAATTAAGGGATTTGGATGAGATCGATGCTTTAATGGACGGCTATAGAAGTAAAGATGACTTGCTCAGAGATCTACGTAAGATCTATGGAAATAAAATTAGAGATGATACCGAGGTAAAGATAGTATACTTCAGGTTGCTCTAGTGCGTGATTTAGGGATTTTAGCGAAGAGTCTCACAGTATATATGCTTTCTTAGTTATACTTTAATGGTGGTGTACTTAATGAGCATCTCTGAGGATCGAAACCGCAGATATCAAGACATAATGGACTACGTCAGGTATCTAGAACAAAGGATTCAGGAGTTAGAGGCAGAGGTCTCATTATTAAGGAAAGAGATAAAATACTATAAACAGGAAATCGATAAATTAATGGCCCCTCCATTAATTGAAGGAATATTACTTGAAGTACTAGACGATGAGAGAGCCGTTGTAAAGAGCTCCTCAGGGCCTAATTTAATAGTTTACGTGAGTAATAACCTAGATAGAAGTAAATTGCTTCCAGGCGCTTACGTAGCTCTGAATCAAAGGGGGTCAGCTATAGTTGAGATCCTCCCAATGAGGGAGGACCCGGCTGTTAGGGCTATGGAAATCATTGAAAGACCGAAAATTAGGTACTCAGATGTCGGGGGCTTAAGCAATCAAATACAGGAGTTAAGGGAGGTCATTGAAATACCGCTGAAGATGCCTGATGTTATACGGGATCTAGGCATTGAGCCTCCTAAGGGGGTCCTACTCTACGGTCCTCCTGGCTGTGGTAAGACGTTACTTGCTAAGGCAGTAGCGGGCGAGTCCAACGCTACATTTATAAGGTTGGTCGCATCGGAGTTAGCACAAAAATTCGTTGGCGAAGGAGCACGCATGGTTAGGGAACTATTTTCTTTAGCCAGGCGTAAGGCTCCTTCTATAGTACTAATAGATGAGATTGATGCTATAGCTGCTAGGAGACTTGAAGTAGGAACTAGCGGAGAGAGGGAAATACATCGAACACTAACACAATTACTAGCTGAGTTGGACGGCTTCGATGCCTTGGATAACGTTAAGGTCATAGCAACAACTAATAGGATAGATATACTAGACCCAGCACTGCTAAGGCCTGGCAGGTTTGATAGACTTATTGAAATTCCGTTGCCCGACCTAAAGGGTAGGATTGAGATATTTGAAATACATACCAAGAAGATGAAGTTAGGAGTAGATGTTAATATAAGGGAGTTAGCAATGATGACCGAAGGTGCTACGGGAGCCGACATTAAATCGATATGCACTGAGGCGGGTTTCTATGCGTTAAGGAGCGAGAGGAGGTATGTTACTCAAGATGACTTCATAAAGGCCATCAATAAAGTACTTAAGAACAGATTTAGGCCCTACACTAATGCCTCAGAATACATTGTTAGAAATAATACAGACAAAAATAATCAGTTGGTGATTTAGCTTGTATCTAATTAGAGAAGCGTCGCGCGATGAGATAGAAACGTTACGGGCGGTGGCTAACTATCAATTTAAGTCATATGTAGGTGATAAGTTGATACCTGATAATGTCCTGCTTAAGATATCAAAGAATACTGGGAGAATCAGGGAGGTACTGACATCTAATAAAGTACGCATAGCATCGATCCGTGCTTCGTCTTTCACGTTTAATCTCTCGCTATATGCAGCCCAAATATTACATAAGTACGTTGATAAATTAAGAGTTGTCGTAGTGTCGGATGTAGTTGAAGATCTAATTAAGGGTACATCCGTATTCTCTAGGCATGTACTACGCGTCGACAATGATTTAAGGGCAGGTGATGAAGCATTGGTAGTTGATGAACTAGATAACCTATTATGTGTAGGTAAGCTTGCTTTGTCCCCCGTAGAGATAATGTTCTTTACGAGAGGTGTCGCAGTTAAGTTAAGGGAGTGTAGGTGTAGCTAATGAATGTGGAAATATTGGTAAGTAGAGAATACCTAGACATCCTCCGCTCTAAGAAGTGGATTCTCGTTACAGGATTTCCAGGGTTTGGATACGTTGGTACTATAGCTACTAAGTACTTAGTAAGCCAATTAAAGGCTAATAAAATTGGTAATATAATAACTAAGTATATGCCCGATTTTATAGCCTTAGACGACTATGGAATCCTATCTCCTTACGAGATATTTATGTCAGATAGATACGACATATTAATAGTAGTTAATAATGCAATACCAGCTCCTGCAGAAAGAGTTGCCTATGTTAGGTCGTTGGTTAGATGGGCTACTTCAGTAGGCGTTAAAGAATTCATATTGGTTGGAGGATTAAATAGCAAGTTTAAGGAGGGTAATGAGAAGTTAAGATGGCTTAAGACCTCAGTCAGCAATAGAGAACTAAAAGAGCCAACCTTTCATAAAGGTCTTTATGTGGTAGGGCCTTTAGCCATACTATTTTTAGTGCTTGAAATTGAGGGAATACCTGGACTTATGATATTACCGTATACCGAGCCAGAGAAATATGATCCGAGAGCCGCAGCTGTCTTCATAGAGAAGCTCAACGAATTGTTAAACCTTCATATCGACGTCCAAGGTCTCCTTGAGTATTCAAAAGCTGTTGAAGAAGCTGAAGAGCTGCTGTCTGAGACGCTAAAGCATATAAAGAAGGCTGAGGATAGGGGACCCAAGCCCTACATATAGTAACATCAAAATGCGTTAGTACGTCGAGGCTGCATTAAATTCTTATAGAAGATTATGGAGTTGATAGCGGCTTAAAATCATTTAACATTGCCATCGACGTTATAACTACTTTTCCCCCTTAAATTTCTTGACTCCTTGATCTTAGATGCTATCTTCCTCAATAACATTAACTTCTTTAAGTTGCTATAGACGATAACACTACCGCCGCTTGAATACCACACCCTACAGTACTTCGATGTAGCGTTTACCTCGAAGTTAAGGTTTAATTCCTTACATGCATTAATTAATTCATCTAATGTAGGTTTGGGTACCGCCATATCCTTAGGTACCTTACGGCCCAGCCTTCTAGGAAGTGATGCATCCAGGTAATGCGGCCATATAACTACATATCTTTCAGGCATCGCTTCACGCTATTAAGACGGCGTTTATAACCCCGTCCTGGCCGGGTCTTGATGTAACTTTAGCCCTACCTAATTCCGTCTCTATTATACTTCCTTTAGTGATAATTCCCCTCCTAGCGTACTCTCTATTAGCTGGCGTATCAATTATTCTTAATATCTTGACCTTCTGTGCCTTACCACTCCTCGCATCCATTACATTAGCATACTCGCATCTCTTAAGTCTTAACTTGATATTCCCTCCCCTAACTCTCTCCACCTCAACGAAATCCTCAGAACCTAACCTCGTAAATGTTGGATAACTACCTACTTCATACTTCCTCTTACCTCTATTACTTCTCTTCTTACCACCGGTAATCTTCTTAAGGTCATTGCCTTGATAGATGCCCATGCCCACACCCGGTGAAAGTAGTTAAATACGCTTTAAAAGCTTTTAATCATACTCAGATATGATGTAATAATGTCTGCAGGAAGAGGTATTTTATCGTTGATGATTAAGTATGTTAACTTACTATTAAGGCCGATATATAAGATATATGAAAAATGGCTATGGCTTCAGATATCTGGTGGACCTATACCTAAACATGTAGCAATAATACCTGATGGTAATAGAAGGTGGGCTAAGGAGAAGGGTATGCCTATGACGTACGGACATGAGATAGGATATGATAGATTAAGGGACGTCCTTAGATGGTTATTAGATTTAGACGTAAAGGTAATAACCATATATGCGATGTCCTACGAAAACTGCATATTCAGATCCGAGGATGAGAAGAAGCATCTCTTTAACTTATTAGAGAAGGCTTTAAATGACCTAATGAGCAGCGATATAATTTATAATGAGAGAATAAATATTAGGGTATTCGGTAGATTAGATATGATACCTAGGGAACTGCTAGATAAAATACGTGAAGTAGAGGAGGTAACTAAAAACTACTCTAATAGATTTATTAACGTTGCGCTATGTTATGGAGGGAGACAAGAAATTATTGATGCAGCTAGGAAGTTGATATACGATGTAATAAACGGTAAGGTGGATGTAAATGAATTATCTGAGGAGACTTTCAGAAAGTACCTATATACCTCACATCTAGATGACGTGTTAGATGAGCCCGATCTAGTCATAAGGACCTCTGGGGAGTTACGGCTAAGTAACTTCCTACTATGGCAGATAGCATATAGTGAATTGTATTTCTGCGACGTGTTCTGGCCTGAATTCAGAAGAATAGATTTATGGAGGGCTATTAGATCGTATCAGAGGAGAGAAAGAAGGTTTGGGAAGTAGATTAAGTTACCCTCTTCTCAATTATGTAGAGTATGGCGCTAACGGACATTATTATGATTATATATAGGAAAAATGTACTTACCACGCGATATTCAGCTAACATTGATAGCACTTGCCTCATATCGCTTAACTTCTGCACCGCTACTATCTCGGAAATACGGCTCAACAGATTATAAAAGACTATGAAGATGACCAACATTATAAGATCCCTCCACACCCTGATGCTCCTCCTTATAACCCTTAACGTGATCCTAGCCACAATTAATGGCATGAATGATATTATGATGTATGGAAGTGTATTACCTATATAGAAGGCTATTGATTGAATGTCAGAACTAAAGCCCCTAGACAGTAACGTCATATAGAATATTATACTAGTCATACCAATTGATAGAATAGATAAAACCAATGAAATCCTAGTTATGGGTGAAAGACGCCACCACTTGACTACAATATCATCTATTCCGAAGCCCTTGAATATCAGGAAAGCCGCTAGGAGTAAGGATATTGCTGGTGTTGCGTAGACAGATAGATTCATTAGAGTTAATATCGAGTAAGTCAATATCAAAAACCCCGGAAGGCCTAAAAATACCTTCGAAAACCTACGCTCTTCTAGCACCTTCCTTAAGTACCTCCCTAGAAGTACGTAAGTTTCCTCAACCCCCCTTAATTGCTCGACAACTACCCTCTCGACCCCGACCACTTTAACTTTAGATTGAATTATCGGCAGTACTGATTCGTCCTCAACGCTATCAACAACTACTATAGCCTCATTGCATTTAGTTACCTCTAATACATCCTCTACCTCCTTGCTTACCTTAATACTAGCTCTTATAGAAGAGCTACTATCTCCTGCAACTAAAGCTACTTCTATGTCCCCAGAGCTAACATCCTTCTTCAAATCATGATACAATTTAAGTGCGGTAAATAATACATTTAAGTCCGAGTCCTGCGGATTTGTGAGCGCATATTCTGTAGCGACTTTAAAAACGGCATCATAACCTATTATCGGGGTTTTATTGCCTAATCTACCTACATCATTGTCGAAGTCAACAACAATTATTAGCCTCCTATTATTCATGATATTCTCCATAGAGTATCTTTAAATCATCTATGGAGAGCCTTTCACCCCTTTTAATCTTTTCATCTACTTTCCTTTTCTTTTCATTCACTAACCTTTCTTCCTCTTCCTTAATCTTAGACATCCTTACCTCCCTTAATTTGCTCTTAACTGCTTCATACTTACTACGTACATCAGCTATCCTAGATGACACAGTAATTAACTCCTGGACAGCTTTCTGAATATCATCCCTTAAATTATCTACTTTACGTCTAATCTCTAACTTATCGTTGGCTAATCTGCTAATCTCCGCTCTAATCTTTAATATATTATCTGATAATCCATCTATCTTTGCATTCAAATCCCTTAAATCGAGGTTAAGTGCGGCGAGTTTAGCCTTTAGCTCTTGAACCTCACTACCTAACTTCCTAGCCTCTAGAATCCTATTGAGCAGTCTCTCTAACCTGCCTATTTCCTTAATTAACTTATTCTCCTCACTCAACGGTAAGGATTCAGTCATTATCCTCCACTCTAATGCATTTATCTTTGCTCTTATCTTATCTACATCCATTTTACTAAAGTCGTTTAACCCGTTGAGAACTTCCTTAGTTCTTAAAAGGGATTCCCTACAATTCCTTAACTCATTAATTACATCCCTCCTTTTATCCACTAATCTTTTACGTTCCTCAAGTAACTTCCTTAACCCTTCACGAAGCCTCTGTAACTCATTATTATACGACTTTAGCAGCTCTATGCACTCAGACTTAGACCTCTTTAATTCCCGAATTTTCTGGACGAGTGAGTTCCTCTTCTCCCTTAACCTCTTTAATTCCTCCCTTAAACTATCTAAACTATTTATTAATTCCTCTTCAGACAATGAAATTACCCAAGTATGATCCTTGCATCAGCTATCTTAGCACCTTTACCGATCTCATAAAGCATTATCGGATTTAGATCTACATCCTTTATTTCAGCTACATCCTCTACTAATTTAGAGACCTTCATTATTATCTCAATTAACGCCTTCTTATCCCTAGGGGCCTGGCCTCTGTACCCTTCGAGAATCTTAGCTGCTTTAATCTCGTTAATCATTGACTCTACATCGTAGTATGTTAGAGGTGCTATACGGAAGCTAACATCCCTTAAAACCTCAACAAAGATACCTCCTAGCCCGAAGAGTATTAGAGGACCGAAGCTCGGATCCCTAGTAGAGCCGACGATCACCTCTAATCCGTTAGGAACCATTTCCTGGACAAGTATACCATAGATCCTCGCCTTAGGGGCCAGTCGGCTTACATTTCTTTGAATATCATTAAATGCCTTTCTTACTTCGTTGGATCCCCTTAAGTTCAGCATCACGCCACCTACATCTGATTTATGACTTATATCAGGGCTCACTACCTTTAGGACTACTGGATAACCCACTCTCTCAGCAAAGTCGACTGCCTCATCCGGGTCCTTAGCCAGCGATGCCTTAGGTACCGGCAAATCGTAGGCCCTAAGTACCTCGTAGGCCTCGTGCTCTAGAAGTTTAAGCCTTCCATCCCTTTTAGCGTTACTCACTATACTACTAACAATATCCATACTCATTGCTTCACCACATATGACTAGTTAACAGATATTTAAAGTTACATCGTTATTATAATGCCCTTAAAGTAATTAACCCTTAACTCCACACCTAACACATTAGTAAAGCCCGTATATGCGATGAAATGTAGACAGCCCAAACGCCTACTTGAAACCGCTTCATTTTTATGGCGGCTTATGTCTCTCGATATCAACTAGCCCTTTTAATGTGAAAGCTAAGGCATATAATTTTGATGAACGAATTCGTTGGGGCTCCCACAATGAACTCGATGAGCAGTTGCGAGGGAAGAGCCTGTGAGGCAGTTGATTCGCTTGAGGGAGGCAGGCACCCGAAGGGCGGGTCAGCATGCTAGATAGGAGGTGATGAGACAAGCGGCGACATCAGTTAATATGGGTCGCTATGAGCTCGGAACCCCCTGAGGACCAGCAACTACTCCTGGTTGGTTTATAGGCATATGTAGAGAATAATATGATGTTGCGTTAACTATAAACTATTTAAAATATATAAGCGAATGTTAAAGATAGGTAGCTAAAGATGAGCATAATAGGTATCGAGAAAAAATTAATTAATGAACTAGCTAATTTAATAGATAAGTCTGTTACAGTTAAACTAGTTGATGGCAGGTACTATGAAGGTATTTTATTAGGTATAGATTTAAGTGATAAGTTAACGCTACACCTAGTATTAGGTAGTGCTAGGGATAATAATGGAAACTCTTATTATAGAGTTGTAATACATGGTTCCAGGCTATCTGAAATAATATCTAAGGAGCAGCCGCCCTTTGATCCAAACGAATTCTCATCCTACATAGCATCAAGGCTCAACTTGCCGCCAGGTTCTATTAAGGTGCTAAAGGACGCCAATATGGTGATAGTCTATGACAAATATAAGATAAGCGAAAGCGGCGTCGAAGGTTCAGGACCATTAGCATCGAAGCTCTACAGCCTTTATCAAGAATATATGGAGCTAAGGAAAAAGAGGATATAAATTTGATTTACGAGATTAAGGATAAAGACTTAGGAGGTCGTATAGGTAAATTAACAACTAAGAGCGGCGTCATTGAAACTCCTGCGTTCTTTCCGGTAATCAACCCATTAAAGCAAGAGGATGATATATCAGTAAGCCTGTTAAAGGACTTAGGCCTTAATCAGCTGATAACCAATGCATATATAATTAAGGATAAGTTAGGTTCAGCCGTAGACGATGTACATAAGCTATTAGGATTCAACGGCGTAGTGATGACTGATTCCGGAGCCTATCAGCTACTACGCTACGGTCCTAAAAAAATATCCATAGACCCGGTAGATATAGTCAAGTTTCAGGACTCCATAGGTAGCGATATAGGCGTTATAGCTGATGTACCAACGAGCGATAGCGCCAGCTATGAAGAGGCGTTGTATAGCGTTAAGGAGACCTTAAGGAGGGCGGCCGCGGTCCTGGACATAATAAGCGAAAGTAAAACATTATGGGTTTTACCTATCCAAGGAGGTATATACTTAGATCTAGTAAGGCTTAGCGCTGAATCGGGTAAGGATTTACAGTATTTCTCGATGTATGCAATAGGTAGTCCAGTACTACTTATGGAGAAGTATAACTATGTAAAAGTGATGGAAATGATCATAACAGCTAAGAAATACTTACCCATCGATAAGCCGTTACACTTATTTGGCGCAGGCCATCCAATGATAATTCCATTTATAGTTGCATTAGGTATTGATACATTTGATTCAGCTTCGTACATCTTATACGCTAGGGATGATAGGTACATGACTGAGTACGGTACATACAAACTTA
This sequence comes from Desulfurococcales archaeon, assembly GCA_023255965.1. GTDB lineage: Archaea > Thermoproteota > Thermoprotei_A > Sulfolobales > NBVN01 > JAGDWE01. The sequence continues at coordinate 56,344 of JAGDWE010000056.1, forward strand.
AAGACCTAGATTACTTACCATGCGAGTGCCCTATATGCAGTAAATATGAAATTAAGTCATTGATTGAAATGCCTAAAAATGAACGAACACGCCATATAGCATTACACAATCTATACGTAATACAAAGGGAGATCAAGAGGGTTAAAGTGGCAATCAGGGAGGGAAGACTTTGGGAAATGCTTGAGGAACGCGGAAGATCCCATCCATCGCTTAGGTCGGTACTTAAAATATTTGCCCGTAAAGATGTAGCTAAGTTTATTGAGGAACTGGACCCGAGAATTAAAGGGGATGTACATGGCATATTTCTCTATGATGAGACATCTATATATAGACCGGAGGTGATTAGACATGAAGAATTCATATATAATCATATATCAATGCTCAAGGTAAATGATGACGTTATTTTAATCCCCGCTATAAAGTCTGAGAAGCCCTTTAGACAATCAATAAATTATAGAGGAGTGTTGAGCAGGTTAAACATGGAGCGCGCGGATGTCTTCATATACTTACCATTCTTAACTTTAATACCATTAACGCTTGATTATACATATCCGTATTCTCATTTTGAAGCCCCTGAAGATCCAGGTAGGGGTGTATTAATTATCTTAATGATCAAATTAAAGAAGTTTATTAAGAAGCTGGTAAACATGTATAGGAAGGTAATAGTAGTCAAATGCAATAAGTACGTATGGTGTTCCGAAAAATTCATTAAGAGGGTGTTAAGGCATCTACCACCAAACAACGTGGTAGTCACTGACTTCTGTATAGACGAATTATTTTAGGGTAAGTGTGATGAATTTAGCAAAAAATCATGGAGTCAGCGAATTAATTGCTTCATTAATGACCTTGCTTATAACTATCTTACTGGGTTCTGTAGTACTGTACGTAGTTAATGAATATAGCAATAATTACCAAATGCTCCTTAAATCCATGCTCGAGGACAAATATAGTAGTAGGATTAAGTCTGCAGATGTAGTAATGGCCATAGGTAATGAGACTTCAAACAAGGTACTCCTCATAATAGCTAATGGTAAGGCGGAATTGAAGGTAACAGCCCTCTACATTAATAATGTCTTAGTGGAGAACGTTTCACTAACTCTTAAGCCGTTAGATATCACTGTAGTAGAAGTAAAGTCGCCAATAAAATTACGTAGTGGTGATATTTTCATAACTAAGGTGATCCATGAGGGAGGGGAGGAAGTGATCTATGGCTACACGTATAAGTAATCATGGGTTAAGTAGTATAGTTGGACTAGTATTAATAGCTATATCCATACTTATCATCTCCTCATTGATATATAATGCATTAAATGTTATTCAGGAGCTAAATCGCATGAACTTAGAGGACATCGATCGAAGAACTTTAAGAGCTAGGGTACAATATCTTGTAGAAGGTACCTACACATCCTCAAATAACTCGACAATAGTGATTAAAATCATTAATAACCTGCCAGAACCATTGCAGTTGATGGGTTACATAGTAGTAGATCAAGGCATGAACGTAGAGGTATTTAAGGTGAACAATGAATGCCTAATAATACCGCCATTTAATACTACATTAATAGCCTTAGAAAGCAAAGCTGACCCGTTAGGCGTGGTTGCGGTGATTTTAATTAGAGATGAAGTAACACATATAGCTTTGAAGAAATCGTACCCAAGCTGATTCCGATTTAACGATTTGTAATATCTTTAATTACTTGATAAGAGAATGTGCGAATAGGTCTGTGAATGTTTATAGACTTTGATGGGGTTCGGGTTTCATCGGGCTTGATGCTCTTCGATATCAAGTCCTCTATCCTTGGCTTCATCGCCCTCAGAGCCCCTTTCATCGGGGCCCATGTCACCGGGCCCCGCCCGCTTTGGGTGACCGAGACCGCAGCTCCACCCTCATAGAAGCCTCAGGATCATCGCCGT
>JAGDWE010000026.1 GCA_023255965.1 Desulfurococcales archaeon
CCAAGGGTAGAGGGCTTGACATCAAACAATGTCAAGTCCAATGAAACCCGAACCCGTCTGCTATAACTTTATTAGGATATGCATTATAGTATTTATGGGTGTATATAACGTCGGTCCCCTACTCTCCTTACCGGTTAATTACCGCTGCGACGTATTTCTATATACCTAAAAGGGTGGTCTTTGAGGTCGGTGGGGCACTTAAATTAGCTAATGAACTTAAATTGCTGGGTATCGATTCGGGTTCTAGCGTGTTAATGGTTTTAGATCCAGCTATTAAGTCTTTGGATCATACAGTTAAGACTATCAAGGGTTTGGAGGAGGGGGGTTATCACGTAGATATATATACTGATATAGAGTATGAGCCTAGCGTTGATTGTGCTAGGAGGGCGGCTGAGTACATTAGGAAGGGCGATTTTAAGGCAGTTATAGGGATCGGTGGCGGATCTACATTAGATGTAGCTAAGGTGGCTGCAGCTGCTAAAGATAATCCAACTAAGGATGTTGAGGAATTCATAGGCATGGATAAAATACCTAAGAGGGTGACACCGGTAATAACCCTACCAACCACGGCTGGTACAGCGTCTGAAATAAGCAGATATACGGTATTTACTAAAGGCGCAGGTAAGGTAGGAATTAATGGATATAATGTTATTCCAGACATAGCTGTGGTTGATCCGGTATTCACATATACGTTGCCACCTCGGATTACTGCTGGTACTGGTCTTGATGCACTAAGTCATGCTGTAGAGGGCATGATATCGCTGGACGCTACGCCGATGTCTGATATGTTTGGACTTCTCTCTATAGAGCTTGTATTTAAGTACCTGAGGAGGGCGTATTATAAGGGTAATGATGTTGAGGCAAGGTACTTTATGTCATTGGCTGCAACTGCGGCAGGGGTGCCGTTAAACGTTGGTAGGACTGTATTAGGTCATAGTATATCCCAGACATTCGGACCCCAGTATAAGGTCCACCACGGGACTGGGTGCGGTATGACGTTGCCTTATGTGATGGAGTTCTATCTACCGGCAATACCTGAGAAATTAGCTGTGATTGCTAGAGCTGCGGGAATCGACACCACGGGGTTATGTGTATGGGGGGCGGCTGAGGAAGTCATTAAAGCAACTTGGAATTTAGTTAGGGATTTAGGCGTGCCTTTAAGCCTTAAGGAAATAGGAATATCTAAAGCCGAGTTAGAGGTGCTTGCAGAGAGAACTATTAAGGAGTGGCCTAGACCTAATAGCCCTATAGAGCTAACTAAAGAGAGAGTCCTTAAAGTCTATGAAGCCATGTATGAAGGTAAGCTATTAAGGGTTAAAACGGATTAAACAACTTAAGGTCTTTTTACAGTTAATACCTAAACAGGTTTTTATTACCTCACGCGATATTTGATCGGTGACAAAATGGTGAATAAAGTTAAAGAGAAGGTAGCTCGCGGCGAGGTCACATATGGTACATGGATCACCATGGCATATCCCGAAATCACTGAGGCATTATCTAACTTACCATTTGATTGGTTCGTCATTGATATGGAGCACGCCCCACTAGAAGTTAAGGATGTCGAGTTCTTAATGATGCCCTTAAGGGGTACTAACATAGTCCCAATAGTTAGGGTGCCGTGGAATGACTTCGTAGTCATTAAGAGGGTCTTAGATGCAGGCGCTCAAGGGATTCTAGTACCCCAGGTAAGTACTAAGGAGGAGGCTATTCAGGCAGTTAAGGCATGTAGGTACCCACCACAAGGTATTAGGGGGGTAGGTCCTAGGAGGTGCATAATGTACGGATTCCAGAGCGCTAAGGAATACTTCAAGAAAGCTAATGAGGAAATATTAGTAATAGTTCAAATAGAGACTGAGGAAGGAGCTAAGAACGTTAGAGAAATACTATCAGTCGACGGCATAGACGGCGTATTTATAGGTCCTAACGATTTATCAGCATCTCTAGGGATATTCCAAGAATTCAATAATCCGAAATACATAGCAGCTGTTGAGGAAGTATTAAAGGCAGCTAAGGAGGCTAAGAAGATCGCCGGTATAATGACCCAAGATCCTCAAGATGCACTAGATAAGATCAAGAAGGGATTCAACTTCATAGCATTAAGGCATGACATAGCCTACATGATTAGGGGATATACGGACGCATTTAAACAACTAGGGGTCCTTAAGTAATTAATCAAGACGAATAGAATAATTCAAGTAAAATAATAAGTTTTTAATTAAGTTTTAAAAGGTGATTAAAAATGTTGTCATTAGTTCGCCATTAGCTTAACGCTAAGGCTACTCCGTAGTTATCGAGAAGGTTGGGCATGAATTCTTAGCTGATTCGACACAATCCTTCAATGACTCATCCACGTTACCCTCAGTTAAACTGCCGCTAACCCTATATTGAGCAACTATCTGCGACTTCCCTCCCTCACCTGCCTCGAATACTTGGGGACATAGCGAATAACACACGCCACATGCGATACAGGTATCTTGATTTACTTTAACCTTAACCATATTTAACAACCTCACTATAAAATTAAGGAGAAGTAAATAAGTTTTTACCTTAAGGCTAGGAACATCAATGTGGTAGTAGTTGAGATAGAGCTTCATGGGACTTGATGTGAGTTGATGTTAAGTCCTCGCTCTCGGCTTCGCTGCCCTCAGCACCCCATATCATCGAAGCTGCATCATAAGTTCCCGCCTGCTTTGGCTTGAGAGCCTCTACGGCATTTGCGTTACTAAGTGTGTCCGTGTTTGGTGAGGCCATAGTAGCTGAGCCGATCAAGAAACCATGGCAATAGCTACGGACAACCACTCTAGTGAGCGAATTGTTTATGATCTTTGGCGATCGCGCTAAAACTTATAAAGTCGTTACTAGGTGCGGTAATTCTTTTAAGAAGATCAAGCCCCTAAATTCTTTTATGCTTTACTGATTAACTACATCTTATGTGGTGGGGAATAACTTGAATGAGTTTAAGTCTAGATTAAAGTTAATATTAATGAATATGAGGGATAGGGTTGTAACACCAGGGGATGTTGTCTCATTAACTGGGCTTCCAAGGTATGAAGTCCTTGCAACATTCCATATACTAGAGGCATTAAATCTGGTTGAATTAATAAACTCCAAGGGTAATTATAGGGTATATAAGTTGAGTGAGCTAGGTATTAAATTACTTAAAGCGCTCGAGAAAGAATCAGAGGTAATTTTAAAAATTGAGTCACCAAATGAAGGCGGGAACCCAAATGAGACGGCCTCGGTTACATCGTAACATCTCCCATACCATCTTAGTAATATTATAGGTTCACAGCTTCATAACCTAATGTGCTTAGTACTTATCTTTAAACGACACTTATAATGCGTAAGAGTTGTAGAGGGCTTCTTAAAAGAGGGAAAAATGGTCTAGGGCTATAGCGATGGTCAAAGCGTATTAAGATGATAAGTCTTTTAAGGCTATGAGGCGGCGCAGTGTGCCTGCCCAAGTCTAAGCCTTTTCTTGAGTTTGTCACGCTCTTCCGAGTTTGTTGTACTTTCCCCACCTACGGTCGCTTAGACCCCCTAAAGCCCTCGCAGCCAATTTCATTGGGTTCTAGGACCTTATAGGCATCGTTAGAGCTCCTAGGCTAGGCAGGCATGCTGATTCGGCATGCACGATAGGGCTCAGGGCACTAAAGCACCCACAAAGACCCTAAAACCTCTAATTCCAAAACTGCCACAAGCCCTTTTGGGCTAATGCACTTTAGCCTTTAGTTATGGAATATAGCTACTGTTAATTATTAAAACTTATAAGGAATTGATTAGTTAAGGATTTTGGGTAGGGCCCGTAGCTCAGCCAGGTAGAGCGCCCGGCTCATAACCGGGTGGTCCGGGGTTCGAATCCCCGCGGGCCCACTACTTTTTATACTTCCTTCTTAGCTCATTCATTAAGTTATTTAATTTATTAACCAACTTAAGTGAGTCTTCAGCTAGTACATATATTAGGTGTTCGAAGCCCGGAGGACCTAAATCGATAATCGCGTCAGGAGCTGTTGAAGCCCTCATTAATTCGTTTGAGATTAAACTAAGTATCGTGTTAAGGGATCTGGTTTCATAATGTTTTAACTTAGTTACGTTGAAGTTTAGTTTCATGAGCGCATCCTCAGCTTCTTCTGAGTACTTAATGTTTACGGCGCTCCTAATGTGGGGGAAGTACTTCATAACCTCTAGTATTAATGATGCCATAAACCTACTACCCCCGTATGTTGGTTGAGAGACGGCTTTAACTTTATTAAATACTTTTACTATCCGACCAGGTATACCCACAACGTCGTACACGGTTTTCGCATTAGGCCTCGCCTCAACTACATTCATACCTATCTCAGGTACTAATAACTCGGCATCAGGTAAAGTTTCAAGGACCCAAGTAACGTATTTAACTCGCTCAACTAACTCATCACTATATGCATGTATGATGTAGTCACACACGTTACAATCGGATAAGCTCCTAGCTATGAGCTTATGTGCATTACATAATTTCCTCCCTTTGAGTAACGTTAATAGATATATAGTCAAATATGAGATAGCATCATTTAATCTACCCTTAATTATATACGTCGTAATTACTTCGATGATGGTATTTAACTCGCTAATATCAATACCTAGTTTACTAAGTTTCTCTAGGTAGTATCCTGGATCCTTAGAAAGATATTTAGATATCAATGCCTGTGAAGTACTTAAAGCCCTAGCTATCTGCCTCTGTCCTACTCCCTTCTTTGCTAAGTTCCAAGAAATAAGCGCTTTAATATCAGGTAATATGTAGTCAACTATATCGAAGGGAGTCGACATTTCACTACGTCCTCAAACCATTAGCAAAGCATTAAAATTACCGCTTAATGCTGTACGCACCATTACATGCACTACTGCTGAGGTATTTCAATCTTAAGATATGTAGTTAACTCCTTATACCTATTCCTCACGGTTACTTCGGTTACGCCGGCAACTTGGGCGACGTCCTTCTGAGTCCTTCTTTCATCATTTAGCTGGGCTGCTATATATACTGCGGCTGCAGCTAGGCCTGCAGGATCTTTACCTGCAGTTAAACCCATATCCTTAGCTTTCTCTATTATCTCTATGGCTGTTTTAATTACCTTACCGCTAAGTCCTAATGCTGAGGCGATCCTAGCTACGAAGTCGGATGCGTCTAGTACTGGGATATTTATACCTAACTCCCTAACAAGTAATCTATAGCATCTAGCAACCTCCTTCTTACTTGTCTTAGTGTATTGAGCTATTTCATCTAAGGTTCTCGGAATCTTATAGATCCTACATGCGGCATATAATGCAGCAGCTACTATAGATTCTATCGCCCTCCCCCTAACAGTCCCTCTTTCAACAGCCTTCCTATAAATGGATGCAGCGTGCTCCTTAACCGCCCTAGGAAGACCTAACTGATCGGCTATCCTCTCAAGCTCCGTAGCCGCTTGAGTTATGTTCCTGTCTATGCTATCCTGGATCCTAGTCCTTATCTGCCATTTCCTCCACCGCATAACTTCTAACTTCCTCTTAAGCTCCAACTTCTTACCCATAGCATCCCTATCCCTCCAATCAATAACGGTTGAAAGCCCGCCATCATGAATTGTTGGAGATAGCGGGGACCCCGTCCTACTCCTCCTATCCCTCTCCTCAGGAGTGAAGGCCCTCCACTCAGGACCTAAGTCAACGACCCTCTCCTCAATGACCTCGCCAGTATCTGTACATATATATTCACCCCTGCTCTCGTCATAAACTATCTTATCAGGAGGGCATTTAACCTCCGAAGCAACTTTATTCCCTAGCTCAGATATACTTATCACCCCGGCGTAAAGTTTTTAACTCCCTAATATCCACAGCTTATAAAGTTTACTCTTCAATACTTATAAATTTTTATGAAAAATAAGATAAAAATACTTAAAACACCTACAGCCGAATTAATTAAAGGGGCCGCCGTAGCTCAGCGGGTAGAGCGCCGGCCTTGTAAGCCGGCGGTCGCGGGTTCAAATCCCGCCGGCGGCTCCACAGAACTTAGATTTCTCATGCGATTCGCAACACTATATAGCCCTATAGCTGGCATTGCCCCTTAAGTGGTAGTTAAAGGGACTATTTGGCAACTATCTTTCTCAGCAGCTCCTCAGCTCTTTTAACGTTGAAGACCCCACATACACACGACTTAGCTAATTCTATAGCTGCACTTGTTGGTGATAGATGCCCCTTCTTAATCTCGCTAACCATCTTAAGCACTAATGACGGCGATACCATACAGTGTCCACACATTGTAGTGATCTCTAGTACTTCCTTAGGTGGCAGTTTCTCAGTCCTACCCCAAATACCTAGTGATAGGTTTATTGTGTGCGGTTTTAGTCCTACCTCCTTAAGCGCCTTAAATACCTCCTCATAAACGCCTGTAACGACTACTGATAGGCCTAGGTTAGCCTCCTTAAGTTCCCTTAGTACCTCCTTAACCTGCTCTAAGTCTGTGTATACTCCATGGATTATGTTTCCATGCTCCCTAAACTTGGTCATTATGTCTATTTCATCCCTCCAGTACTTATTGCCTACAACCATATTACCTATGTTGACAGGGTTATGCCTAGCTAGTATCTCCATAGCCTTCCTGAATTTACCCTCCTCATCAACATACTTAACGTGCCTTGAAGCCATTATCAGTACTACGTAGTCCCTCTTTAGTGAGTCTATAGATCCTATCCTATGGTGTGTGTGAGTCATACCACCTCACTCTATTAAAGGCCTCCCTAAACCTACATTTGTCTTAGCCCATGGACTTACCTCCAAGCCTAGCTCCTTAAGTAGCTTCACCACAGGTATGCTGAAGTCTTCATCAACCCTAGATATAACACCAACGCTAAATACCGTATCAGTCGTCTCAGCCAAATACTTAAGCTTCTCAATGACTTTGTTAACCTTACTTAAGGGAACCTTGAACTCTAATACAGCCGAGTGTATCTTCTCACCCATCAACTCGTCAGGGAACTTCCCTTTCTCTAAATCCTTAAGTAGATACAATATCGGATTGGCCTTCTCCCACTCAACACCAACTTCATTTAACTCCCTAACGAATCTACCTATTTCAGCGAACGTAACGCCTACTAATGGCCTGCCGATATCTATTGCAAATCCAACTTCGCCCCTTCTAAACCTACCTGTTACGTCATTAGTCTTCATCTCCTCGGTACCCCTGCCAGGAATACCGGTACTTGGGTGAGTAGTATATGGATCACTAAAGTGGGCTCTCACAGTCCTAGCATAGCCCTCAATGTAGGGCTCTATAGCATCCCTAGGACATGGAACAACCCTAACACAAGTACCGCACTCAACACACTCCTCAACAACCACGTAGGACTTCTTGGTCTTGGGGTCTAACTTAATAGCACTCCTTGGGCAGTAAGGAATGCATATGCCACAACCAATACACCTATTCTGATTTATTAAGACCAAGCTACTACACCTCCTTAAGTAATCCTATATTATTTTTAAATTTGATCTTATAATGCTGCTTTTATATTAATCCGACCTCCTCTTCACTCTAAAGGTTGGGTTTCCTTGGAGCGGGGTTTCTAGCATCTATTCGGTTATATATCCCTCATTTGCTGAGCAGTGGGGCGGCCGGAAGCCTCCATCTGGATTTTAGTATCATCAGCGCCCATCACCACTGGAGGATATGATGCTTATGGACCTTTATCCACACAATAAATGGCGACGCCTTCAGTTGTAAACAGTTATCTATTCATCCTTTGAGGTTCTGCCCTTTGGTCGGGTTTCATCTGTCATTGAACAAGTATCCAACGACCCTAGACGTAGGGCAAGGAATTGAATCATTAATTCTCCTTACACCTTAAGTGTCAGTATTTTGCCCCTCTGGAGAACAACTTATACGTCGTTGGTAGTTAACTCCTTCTTCGGGGCACTAGCTACTACATTCCAAGGACTAACATGTTCCTTCATTTCAACCCTAAGAATGTATATAACACAATCATGTGAACTCTACTACGCTCTCCATATAAACTTATAAACCCCATAGCTAGTCTAAGACTGTATATCGTTTCGGAGTTGAAGTACGTGAAGGTAAACGTAATAGATTTGAAACCTGGAATGGAGAACGTGCATGTAGTTGTGCGCGTTCTAAAAGCAGATGGTCCAAAAGTAATAAGAACTAAAGCCGGTGAGAGAACCATTAGTGAAGCGTTAGTTGGAGATGAGACAGGTAAGGTAAAACTAACACTATGGGGACGTATGGCTGGCTCGATAAGTGAAGGCGACGTCATTGAGATCACTGGTGGTTGGACGTCAGTATTTAAGAATGAGGTCCAGTTGAATGTTGGTGGGCATGGTAAGGTAGATAAAGTAGACAGTTCATTAGCTCCTGAGGCAAGTAGCATTCCGGATGCGTCGCCGAAGGCTGAAGGAGTTAGTAGTGAAGGAGGATTTAGGAGGCAGCCGAGGAGGAGTGGAGGTAGAGGTAGATCAGGTGGTTGGCGATGAGTCAGAAGGAATCACTATACAATAACATTAAGGGATCAAAACCCCTTAAAGTAGGTAATGAATTGGGATTTGATGGTCAGAACTATCTAGTAGCGTTAAATGAGAATGACGTATATGCATTAGCGGCTGGCGCTTATTACGTATGGACTTTATGCGATGGAGTAAAGACCGTTGAGGAGATCGTTAAAGACATAACAAATGAGCTATCAAACCTTCCTGAGAGTAAAGAAAAAGTTACTGAAGATGAACTAAGGGAACCAGTGGCCTTAATAATCGATCAACTAGCTAAAGTAGGCCTCGTTAAATACGCCTGAAGGACGCTGGGTTTGAAGCTATAAATTTAAATTGTAGATTTTTAAATTTATCTACTTAAGTCTTAGGTCGATATCTTCGAGCAAACCCATATTTAGAGTCATAGATGCAATAATCACAACAAGCAAATATACAGCTATGCTAAAGCGGTTGTAAAAATCTGTTAGTGAGGAATAAGAAAAGTATTCTAAGGAGTTGACGACTATGGTAGATATGGTTGTAGATCAAATTCGAGGAGCAGAAGACTCATAATAAGGCTCATAACTGGCTGGCTGTGGCTACGAGGCGAAGCTAAAGCTTCTAGGGTCCGCTAAAACCTTTAAATGAGTTGAACTTATTTATCGTTTTCTTAAAACAGTGCTAATTTAGTACTGCTTTATTTATGTGGACTTTAAGGTCTTGGGGCCTTGTTAGATCTCTCTTTTAATTTGGTATATAATGTGGGCAGTACGATCATCATAGCAGTTGCTATATAGATGAATTGACTTATCGGGCTTGCAATGTATACTAGAGGATTGCCAAGAGATATATCTAGAGAACGTCTAAAGTATTTCTCAGCTATAGGTCCTAATACGAAGCCTATAGCCATAGGTGCTGCAGGGAATTTGTATCTTGTTAATATGTAGGTTGCTATCCCTATGAATACTGTAGCAAATATATCAACTATAGAATTCCTAATTACGTAAGTACCGAATACTGTAAAGAATATTATCGTAAGTGCTAGTAGCGGTATATTCCTCCTTAAGAACTCGCCTAACTTTAGGAACATGTAGATGACTATAGGTGCCATTAAGTAGAGGATGATGTTAGATAGGAAGGCACCAACTAATACCGTATAACCTAATGAACCTCTATACGTAAAGATCCACGCACCAGGTATAACTCCATGAATTAATAATGCCCCCAATATGATAGCTGTTGCAGCACCTCCTGGAATTCCTAAAGCTAATGTAGGTACTAAAGTACCCATAGCCGCCGCATTATTAGCTGATTCAGGTACTGCAACGCCTTCAGGTATTCCAGTACCCCATTTCTCGGGATATCCAGAAAGCCTTCTGGCCATAATGTAAGAGACCACCGCAGCCGTAGTGGCTCCAACGCCCGGTAAGAATCCTATAAGCCAACCTATAGGTATAGCTATGCCGAATACTAACGGCGCAGACTTAATGAAGAATTTTCTATCAGGGAACATGAGTTCTAGAAATCCGTATTTCTCCTTAATAACCTCCATTTTTAACTCACCTTCAAGTAATCTAAGTGCTTCAGACATAGCAAATATTCCTAAGAGGACAGCAACTAAGTCGAAACCACCTCCTAAAGCAGTTATCCCGAAAGTATATCTAGGAATACCTGTAGTTGGGTCAGAACCTATAGTTGCTAGGAAGAAGCCTATAAGTGCTGATATTAAAGCTTTAACACCACCTTCAAATGTTGCTAAGAAGGAAATTGCCATAACTACTAATGCAAACATCTCAGCTGGACCAAACATTACAGCTACGTCAGCTAGTACTGGCGTGAAGAACAACCCTATAGCACCACCTACTAAACCACCTAAGAATGAGTAGAACCTAGATAGCATTAGGGCGTAGCCGCTCTTCCCCTTCTTAGTTAATTCGTAACCATCCAATGCGGTCATTATATTCTCAGTGCTTCCAGGAATCCTAAACAGTACAGCTGTGACGGAACCTCCATAAACTGCTGAAGCGTAGGCAGCCATTAAAGCTATTATAGCTGTTTGTGGAGGTAGCCAGAGAGTGAATGGTAGTAGTATAGCGGTGATAGCTACTGAAGTTATTCCAGGTGCTGCACCAGCTATAAGACCTATAAAACAGGCTAATATCAGCATACCCATATCTAATGGGCTAGTCAGAACATTGATAAATGCGTAACCAATATTAGCTAAGTGTTGTTCAAGCATATCATTTCACCTACCGAATAAGGCGAGCATATATGTGGTGATGTCATGGAATACTCCATACCCCCTAGGCAATGGTATTAGCAGAAGTACTGGAAACATTAAAAGTGCTAGCATAGCGAATATGAAACCTACTAGTACCGACCTTAATACATCAACTTTTAAAAACCTCAAATATGTTGAGGATAAGACTAACGTAGATATAAAGAACCCTAGGTATTCAAGCGTCACACCATATACCATAATGAAGAACGCTGTCACTATAATCCTACTTAAACCTCCCTTCTCTAGCGGTGCTGGCCTGTAATAATTCTTCTTAATAACCCTGTAAATTATAGATGAGGTGCATGCTAAAAGCATAAGTATGAGTATTGTTGCTGGCCAGACCTCAGGTCCTATAACAACCCATGGTAGCTTAGGTAGCTGGAAGGTCTCATATAGGAAGAATAAATTGAAGATTAGCAGGGATAAAAAGATTATTAGTTCAACATTCGTATTAGGTCACCTAAATCTTCGCTAGTCCTAACTCTCTATATATTTGTAGGTACGCATTAAATTCCTCAGTTACGAACTTCCTGAAGTCATCACCTACTAGTAATCCAGGTCTATAGTAGAGGTATTGAATCCGTTCCTGTTCCTTATAGTATGGGCTATTATACGCTTGCTCGCATAACCGTTCTAGTTTTTTAACGATCTCAGGTGGGGTTCCAGCCCTAACTGCTAGACCCCTCCACAGGCCGTAAGTTATGTTTAGACCTAACTCCGTGGCCGCAGGTACGTCGGGGAAGTCGCCCAATCTTTTGTCGATGAAGAATACTAAGGCCTTTACCTTACCCTCCCTGATTAACGGCACTATTATGCCTGGTTCCTCCATCATAGCATCTATTTTACCTCCGAGGAGGTCTGTCCTCATCTCGGCTGCTGACTCATAAGGGATGTACCTCAACTTAATACCAGCGTATTTAGCTAGTAGTATGGTGTTTAGGTGGTCTGGAACCGCACCTAGTCCTGTACCACCTACCGTTACCTCACGCTCCTTAGCGTAGTTTATGAAGTCCTGGATGGTCTTAAATCTAGGATCATCAGCCCTAACCCATAAACCGCCGACGTCCCACTGGAACCTACATATTGGTATGTATTCCTCCATCTTATGCGGGTTCTTACCCATGATTATATTGGTCAACGCGTAAGCCCCATAGAGTAACACCGTGTATCCATCTGCTGGTTGCTCAGCTACATATGCCTCAGCAATAGCTCCACCGGCGCCAGGCATATTCACTACAGACCAAGGAACTCCTGTTAGATTCTGAAGTACTGGAGCTATTGCTCTGGCAGCTAAATCACTACCACCACCGGCGCCAAAACCAACGACTATCGTTACAGGCCTAGTAGGCCATGCAACAGGTGGCAAGGTTGGAGTCGGTGTGGGTGTTGGTGTAGCTGTTACTGTCTTAGTTACCGTGGTTGTTATTGTCTGTGTTACGG